>CALAEX010000181.1 GCA_937891165.1 uncultured Lachnospiraceae bacterium
GCCCGACTTCTCAAATTCTTTTGTAAGAGGAGTATCAAGTCCAAGCGGAAGTTCATCAAACTTATCTTCGAAGTTACTGTGGAAAAGTGCATCTTTTATCTTATCCCTATCTTCGCCATCCATATCATCCATAACGACATTTTCACCGAGAGTCGCCGCAAATATCTGATAATCCTGGAAAACTGCCGCAAACTCTTTACGATACTCATCGGTATCGAATTCCTTAATATTCTTATCGCCTATAAGTATCTCACCTTCGGTCGGGTCGTAAAGTCTCATAAGAAGCTTAATAAGTGTTGTCTTGCCGGCACCATTGTAACCCACAATCGCAACCTTCTCGTAAGGATTGATTGTCATATTAACATTTTTAAGACTGGGTGTGCTTTCACCGTTATATGTAAATGACACATTTTTAAGCACGAGCGGTTTCAGCTCTTTCTCAGGGATTGCTCCCGCATGCTTTTCTATCTTAGGCTCATACTCCATGAATCTTCTGAACTTGTCCATATAAAGGCTAAGCTCCGCAAAGTTAAGAGCAACATTTAACACCTGTCTCAAACGATTAGAAAAACGTCCCGTTGATTGCGACAACGCACCGAAATCGCCAAAAGACAACCTGCCTGATACCATAACCTCATATGCGAGATATCCGTACATTCCGATTGTTCCGAAAAGTTCCAAAAGTGTCTCACTGATTAGAGACAGACGAAAATGTTTTTTACCTGCCTTCCACTGGATATCGCAAAGCCTGTTATTAGCATCTACGAAATTATCATGTATAACCTCGTGGATTTTGGAAAGTCTTATCTCTTTAGCATAGTCACTCAGATAAAATACTCTTTTTGCATAGTCCCTTTCACGCTCAACAGGCTTGGATTCATTGTTCGCATCATAACGAATCTTGATGTGCTTGCGCTGTGCGACAAAACTGATTATTGCCATCGCAACTGCAAATACAAGTAACACCGGATTGATTACAACGAGCACGCCACCCATAAATATAGTCTCCGAAAGTCTGGCTATAAGTACCGAAAACTGCGCCTGAATTTGTGCCACCTGTAAAGTAGCCTGCTGTGCTGCCCAAACATAATCCGTATAAAACTGTGGTGTTTCGTAATATTCCAGGTCCATCCTTGACGCCTTCTCGTGAAGCTCTTTTAAAAGCTTCTCTTGAACTCTCGTATTAGAAATATTCTCCAGATACTCAACAATATAACATGCAAATACGTGTCTGATAATTACAAGAAGTGTTATTATCACAAGAAAAATGGCTCAATCAAATGTCCGAACGTGGATTAAGACTTACAAATACAACAATAGCTACCTATGAATTTGAAGAATGCACTCCAAACCAATATCAATATTGTGTAGAATATATCGGAAATAAATCAAAACAAAATGCCGATGATTATGTCCATTTTTTAGAAGATTGTGGCTACCGTGTATTTTTCAAAAATATTAATCTGAATTATTCCTCTGGTAAAGTGGTAGTTCGCCCATGGGCAGAAAAAGGAGGAAAAATATCAACCACTAGTACCACTTTCAATAAAGAACTATTAATTATAGAAAAATTAAATGATGGAAAACCATTTGAATTACATACGACTTATGAAGATAAAGAAAAGTATTATAAAGAATTAAGAAAACCTTGGCTCTTTCTATTTCTTGCATCTACCATTTGTGCTATCTTAATGTATTTTATTATGGAAACATGGACACCTAGTATTATTTGGGGAATTTTTTCTATTCTTTCTTTAATTGGACTTATTATATTCCAAGTACAACTAAATATACTAAAAAAACAAAAGAATACTATAGAATGGTAAAATAACTCTAAAATCTGCCATATAGAAGGTCATTTTTCTATGTGGCAGATTTATTTCCAACTTAATACAATCATAAATTTAAAAAATTCTAATTTTTATTTTTCATTTAATATATATTAAATGCATGATTCATCGGACCTACACCTTTTCCAATATCAAGCATTGCTTTCAAAGCACCTGAAATATATTCCTTTGCTTGTTGTACAGATTCTGAAAGTTCAAATCCTTTGGCAAGATTCGATGCAATCGCAGAGGAAAGTGTACAACCTGTTCCATGTGTATTTGGATTATCAATCCGTTTTCCTTCAAACCACTGATATTCACCATTAAAATATAAAAGGTCATTGGCATCATTGATACTATGACCACCTTTTAAAAGAACTGCTATATGATAAGTATTACTAAGCTGTTTTGCAACTTTTAACATATCCTCTTTTGTTTGAATCGACATTCCTGACAAAACTTCTGCTTCTGGAATATTTGGTGTTACAAGTGTGGAAATCGGTAATAATTCTTTTATTAAAATTTCTATAGCATCTGTTTTTATCAGTGTAGAACCACTCGTTGCCACCATCACAGGGTCAACCACAATATTTTTTGCCTTATAATATTTCAATCTTTCTGCAATTACTTGAATCAATTCTGAAGAAGAAACCATTCCAATCTTTACTGCATCAGGATAAATATCTTCAAATACAGCATCTATCTGCTCTTTTAAAAAATTTGGTGTAGTTTCTAAAACAGCTCTTACACCAGTAGTATTTTGTGCAGTTAATACTGTAATCGCACTCATCGCATAAACACCATGCATTGTCATTGTTTTAATATCTGCTTGAATACCAGCGCCTCCACAAGAATCACTTCCTGCGATTGATAATGCTGTTCTCATTCTTTTTTACTTCCTTTCGATTATATTTGCATTACTTTTATTAAGCGACAGAAAGTGGTGCTCCCAATCTACCGCTTTATCTCTTCTTTCTATTACAATTTTGATTTCACCTTTTCTAAAAGTTCTATCGCCTCTTTCTTTGGATTATCTGCTTTCATAATAGCAGATACGACACAAATTCCAGCAATCGCAATTCCCTGCAATATATCTATATTATCTTTATTTAGACCACCAATCGCATTTACAGGAATTGGAACAGCCTTGCATATTTTATCAAGTGCTTCTATAGAAGTAAGTACTGTTTTTACTTTTGTTGTTGTAGGATAGATTGCACCTACACCAAGATAATCTGCCCCTTGTTGATACGCTTCTTTTGCCTGTTCTACTGTTTTCGCCGTTGCCCCAATGATTTTATTTTCTCCAAAAATGCTTCTTGCCATATCCACAGGCATATCACTTTGTCCAAGATGTACCCCCTCTGCATCTACAGCCATTGCTACATCTACCCTATCATCAATAATCAATGGAACATGATACTTTCTTGTTAAATCATGTACTTTCTTTGCTAGTGATATATATTCTTTTGTTGTTTTCTCCTTTTCTCGTAACTGTAACATAGTAATTCCGCCTTGTAGAGCATCTTCTACTCTTTGCAAAAATTCTTCCTCAGAAAACCCTGTACTATCTGTAATAAAATAAAGACGTAAATCAAATGTCTTCAATCTCTATCGCCTCCAACTTTGCATATATTTCTATTTCCTTCTGTGTTACTGTTGAAATTTTATCCATTAAATTGATAAAAAAACTCCCTAAACCTTGTTTTGTTTCTGATAATTCCCCACATATCCCTAATACCACACAAGCCGTTACTACAGCAGATATCTCTTGATTTACTGACAAATAGCAAGCACATAATGCCCCAAGCATACAACCTGTCCCTGTCACCATAGATAATTTGGGAGAACCATTATGAATCCATACGATTTGCTTTCCATCTGTTATAATATCTGTTTTTCCACTAGCAAGAATAATTGCATGATTCTTTCTTGCAAGCTCTACGGCACATTTGCTTATGACATCAGTACTTAAAGAGGCATCTGCATCCACCCCTGACGATTGATATTCTATATTATACAAAGTATAAATTTCAGAATAATTTCCTTTAATAACTGTAGGAGAAGCCTCTGAAATCAGTTCACAAGCAAAATCCCTGCGAAGCTTGGAACAAGCAATACCCACCACATCAAGAACGATAGGTATCTTATGTTCTTTTACTGTTTTTACAGAAAGTACCATAGATTCCATTCGTACATCTGTGATATTCCCCAAATTCAATAAAAGAGCTTTTGCTGTTCTAGTAATCTCAGCAACTTCCTTTGGATGCTCTGCCATAATCGGACGAGCTCCAACAGCAAGAATGGCATTTGCACATTGATTGATGGAAATTGGATTTGTAATACAGTGAATCAATGGTTGCAATTTTTTTACACTATTTCGTATATTATGTATCATTTACGTTACCTTCTTTATTTTTTTTACAATAAAATATAATATGGAAGCTATAATAAAAACGCCTAATGAGATATAAGATAAATAAGAGCATATGGAAGCAGTTAACTCAAACATATCTGAAATAATTTCAATTACAACAAAACAAATAGCACCCATTGCAGCAATTGTGATTGTGTTGGAAATTACACTACTTTTATCTGTATAAGCTTTGGAATCTAGCATTGTCTGAAATTTTACAAGCATTCCATTATCAGCAAGTTTGCGTAGAAAAACATAGGCAATACTTCCACCAATTAACGTACCACAGATAAAAGATGGCACATAAAACAGCCAACTTAGCCCTTCTTTTCCCCAAAGGAATGTCATTACAGGATAAGACATAATTGCACCAATGATACCAGTACCAATAATCTCTCCAAAAACAGCACAAATAATTTTACCTTTTGACAATCTATAAAATACACCTGATAAAAAAGCACCAAAAATTGCACCAGTCAAAGCAATTGGCGGAATTCCCATTGTTATCATTCGGATAATACCAATCAATGTTGCACATAAAAGTGAATACCATGGACCTAAAAATACAGAACATATAATGTTAATAAAATGTGCCATAGGACACATTCCTTCCACTCTCAAAATTGGTGAAATCACAACACCAAGTGCAATCAGCATGGAGAGCATTGTCATTTTTAATAAAGCTTTTGAAGTTTTCATTTTATTCCCTCTTTTCGTATTTTTTACTAAGAAATTTCTACTCTCTTAGTTCGGTCGAGAATCCCTTTTCTCCTCTCACCTTGAAACACAAGTTCCCATCGCAAAATACAAGACACAAGGTGCTCCCCTTCTATCCGCCCGAGTACCATCGGGAATATAAATCACTTCCTTTCCAAATAAAAAACGGAAGCTACCTAATTTGGCAACTTCCATTAAATACACTTATGTTAAGTCTCCCTACGTTGGCATTATCCAAATCAGGTTATCGGTCGAAGGTCATACCTTCCTCTCAGCCTGTACTACAAGCTCCCGTCTGCTTTATTTATTA
This sequence comes from uncultured Lachnospiraceae bacterium, assembly GCA_937891165.1. Lineage (GTDB taxonomy): Bacteria > Bacillota > Clostridia > Lachnospirales > Lachnospiraceae > SIG299. The sequence continues at coordinate 5,273 of CALAEX010000181.1, forward strand.
TTATAGATATTATACACAGTTTTTGAATAAATTTCAATCTATTTTTTATTCATCTTTTAGATTTCCTTTCCTAACATTCTCTTTTATTAAATTTATAGAAAAATCCCATATTTCCTCTGAGCCTGGCTTTGTTTTTTCCTGCCGTTTTATCACTTGAGATTTTTTTATTCCATTTCGTTTCCAATCTTGACCATTATTTGAATTATTTAAAAGCAATGGCTGCAAATTGTCCATAGATCGTACAAACTTTGCTTCTTTTGTTTCTCCTGCTTCAAATTCTTCAAATAAACCTTTTAATTCTTTTTGCTGTTCTTCTGGTAAAATACCAAAAATACGCTCTGCTGCCTTACGTTCTCTTTCTTCCTGTGTTTTTTTATTTTCCACATCATAAGCATACGTATCCCCTGCATCAATTTCCACAATATCATGAATTAATGCCATCATCATCGCTTTTGCAACATCAAAATCTTCATTAGAATATTCTTTCAATAAATAAACCATAATTGCCATATGCCATGCGTGTTCCGCATCATTTTCTTGTCTTGTATATCCTGTCAAATGTGTTTGCCTTAAAATATTCTTTTCTTTATCTATTTCTAAAATAAAATCTAACTGTTTTTGAAATCTTTCTTTATCCATAAAATTCAATCATTCCTTTCCCTTTTCTTTTATAAAACTACTTTTTCTATTTTACAACTATGCTTTTTACTTTCTTTATCATAATTAATGCCTACCAGCACTATCTCTCCTACATACCCATTCAAACAATCAAAATAATTTTTATTTTTTATTTGTTCTATTGCGGTTTCTCCTGGTTGATTTACTTTCAATTCGACTAAAAGTGCAGGTATCGAAGTATTTCTGTTTGGAACAAAAACAAGGTCAGCAAATCCTTTTTCTGTTGGCAATTCTCGATATATGTGATACGATTTTTTAGCAACATAATATGCCAACGAAATCACACAAGATAACGAATTTTCATCATTATATTTCAAAATAGATACATTTTCTTGATGTACTTGTTCTATCATTTTGGCTACTTTTTCTTCTTCTCCTTGCAATGTTGCTTCTAAAAGTTGTTCGGATTGATGAATGGCTAACATAACATTTTCCCAACCACCATCTTCAATCGAATTGATAAATTCTTGTTGTACTTCTCCATTTGGTATCCAAACTTCATTTGTATGAAATTGAAAGGTTAAATATCCAAGATGTACTAATAAGGTAAGTACATCATCTGCACTTGCAAAGGTAGTCATATCATTTTGAAATTTTCTTGGATTGATAACTACTTTTTCTCCTGCAATTAACTGCACTATCGTATCACGCAATCCATCATAATTCATTTCAATATAAATTTTCAACGCTTCGTATGTTTCTGTTGACGTCCAATAATTGTTAAAATATCCACCAATCATTGACATCACCACAGAACGAGGATTATAAATAGATATTCCATTCAAATCATATCCATCATACCAACATTTTGTTTCTTCCAAAGACATATGATATTTTCCACACAAATTTTTCACTTCTGTTTCTGTAAAACCAGTAAACTCAGAAAACTCTCTAGCATCTGTCATAGAAATTTCCGTAAACATATTCAATGCCGAATGTTCTCCATACTTTTTCACTGGAAGAATTCCTGTCATATAAGCTAATGCAACATAACTTTTATCCTTTAATAACTTTCGTAGAAATTCCAAATACCTTGTCCAAGTTTCTTTCTTCTTTTTATGCATTCTAAAAATACAATCCCATTCATCTATAATAAAAATAAATGGCTCTTGTTTTTTTGCAAAAATTACTTCTAAAAACTTTACTAATGTATTTCTATTAGGCATTTTAATGGATGGAAATTCTTCTTGTAATTCCTCTATTAAATCATCTTCTATAAATGTTATCATCTCGTCTATCGAATCTGCTTCTCCTAAAAAATCTAACATATTTAAATGAATTACATGATAATGATTTAAATGTTGTGCAAACGTACTATTTTGTGCAATTTTTAATGATTCAAACATTTTTCTTGAATCACACCCTCTACTATAATATGCTGTCAGCATATTTGCCGTCATAGATTTTCCAAACCGCCTTGGTCTGCTCACACAAAGAAATTGTTGTTCTGTACATAACACTTTATTTGTACATTTAATTAGTTCACTTTTATCTATATATATTTCAGAATTTAATGCACGTTGAAAATCTGTATTTTTAGGATTTAAATATATTCCCATACTGCGCCTCTTTTCTTAATATTCTAAAAATATATTACTATGTTCTTTTGCATACTCTAAAATTTCCTTTGTATATCCTGATTTACTAAAAAGCATAAAATATTCTTTTCTCTCTTTATTTTTCCATATTACTGCTGGTGCTTTTTGCATTAAACGATTTAATTCTTTCATTCCTTTTGGATTAACCGAATATTTACATTCACAAAATACGATATCTACACCCATAGCATCATAAGCTACCGCATCAATTTCTACATCTTGATTACCCCACCAACGTCCCACTCGATTAAAGGAAAATCCTTTATCTGTCATATGCCACATTTTTTGACGGCAAATATCTTCATATACATAAGAAACATGATTCTCAATAAAACTTCCTTTCATTTTTTGCAATACAAATTCTTCTTGGTCTGTTTCTAACATTCCCTTATACGGATATACATATTGAAACCAAAACTTAATAAAGTTATCTTTGATAAAATATAATCCTTTTTTACTTTTCTCTGGATTTTCTTCTGTAATTGGCACTTGTCGTTCTATCACATCTAATTCGCACAACACTTTTAAATATTTTATCAAACTTGTTTGTTTTGCATTTAATACTGTCGCAATCGCACTTAATTTATGATTTCCACTTGCAATTACTTTCAAAATAGAAAAATAACTTCCAACCTCAGATACTTCTTTTTGTAACAAAAATTCTGGTTCTGCATATAAGAAAGCATTCGGAGATAAAATCGTTTCCCGAATCGCCTCATAAATATCTTTTTGTTTTCCAAACAATTCAATATATTTTGGCACTCCTCCTGTAATAGCATATCGTAAAATTTGTTCTTCTTCAGAACTATTTGGTACAAATTCTTTATAATGTTCAAAAGTTATTTGTTGTAATCTCATTTGTGCTGTTCTTCTACCATAAAGAGGACTATCATAACTTAATACTTGTGCTGTCATCATACTAATTAAAGAACCACTTAAAATCAACATAATATTTTTATCTTTTAACTTTTGTTCCCATATATTCATTAAAATAGAAGGAAATGCTGGATTTGCTTTTCCAATGTATTGAAATTCATCTATTACAATAATAATTCTTTCTTTCGCAAAATCAGAAGCCATTGCGATTTGGTCAAATATAATTTCCCATTGGTCAATCCTAGCTGATTTTAATAAACTATTCTCTAAAAAATCTGCTACTTTTTCTTTAAATATTATTCTATTTTCCTCTTCACTTTCCTCTGTTGCTAAAAAAAAGATATGAGGTTTATCTTTGCAAAACTCTGTAATTAACGCTGTTTTTCCTATACGTCTACGCCCATAAATCACTACAAAGGAAGCCGTTTCCCTATTATATTCTTTTTGCAATGTAGCTAATTCTTTTTTTCTATTGATAAATTTTTTCATAAACGCTCCTTCCCTTCTTATTCTATTTCATATATATTATAATTATACTCAAAAGTATAATACTTTCAAGTATAATATACAAAAAAAAGACTAACTACCATTTTTGATAGTTAGTCAAACATTTAAAAATTTTTAATTATTATTATCCTACTCAATTCAGCTTTACAATCACTAATTCAGGACGGTTAAAAATTCTTGGTACTGGTGTACTTTCTCTTGCCAATCCTCGACTGACAATCATTGTTCCTGTTTCATAATTATATTCCCCACCTGCATATTTCGGAAATATTCCTTGATGCGGTGCATACAAACCATTTAATAAAAATGGAATTCTCCATTGTCCACCATGGGCATGACCACACAAAACTAAATCAAATGTATATTTTTGATACGTTTCTATCCACTCAGGGCGATGGCTTAACAAAATAGTATAATACTCTTTATTTGCCATTTCCTCTGCCATTTTTAATTGTTTTTCCATTACAATACCATTCTCTGTATATTCCATTACATCGGGGTCATCAACTCCACAAAGATTGATTTTTTCTCCATTTACTTCTATTGTAACACATTCTCCTGACAAAATAGTAACTCCATAAGAAGTTAAAATTTCAAAAATTGTTTCTATTACCTCGGCTATTAAAAGGTAATGTTTTAATAGCCGAGGTAATAGTATGCTACAATAATCATGTAATTGATGAAACCACAAATTAGAATTTGTTGCACATATCACCTTATGAAATTAGATTAGAATAAAATTTTTACTTTCCAATCATTATCATAAAAAAGTGAGCAACCTCTTCGGGACTATGTTTTGTTTCCTCTATCATCCACCATTTCACTGCTTCTGCAAAAGAAGCTACTAAATGATGTAAAAGAAAATCTTTCGGAATTACAGGATGAAATTCTTCTTTGTATCTGTCAAACAAATCATAAAGATATTGTTTTAAAAAATACAAAAAAAGCTCACCACTTTCTCCACTTAAAATCCCTTTCAAATTACTTTTACTTTCTCGTAAGTGATATAGAATATGTCTTAATTTTAATTCGAGATTTTGTTTTCCCTGCGAAAAATCATATTCTGACTCTTGTGGTAGTTCCGATGTGAAGATATGATGAAAAATATCTGTACACATGGATTTTAACAAGTCGTCTTTTGTTTCAAAGTGAGCATAAAAAGTGCTTCTCCCAATATTGGCAGTATCAATAATTTCCTGAACTGTAATATGTTCAAACCTTTTTACTTTTAACAAATTGCTTAACGCCTCAAATATGGCTTTCCTTGTTTTTTGTTGACGCCTATCCATAATAAATCTCCTGTACAATTTCAATAAAATGTTCCGTAAATGTCATTTGTATCAATCTGTTTCTTGCTTTCCTTCGATAAAAGAAGTAAACTTTATAGAACAAAGTGTTTCTTATTATACATATTATACTTGTTTCTATCAAAATATTCAATGGAGGATTACAGATGAAAACTAAAAAAACAGCTATTATCTATGCCATTTTAGCAGCCGCCCTATATGCACTTAACGCACCGATATCTAAATTGCTTCTTGCACAAATACCGTCTACAATGATGGCAGGACTGCTTTATTTAGGTGCAGGACTTGGAATGTTTTTTATGGAAAAGCTAAAGAAAAACAAAGAGGAATTACCCTTAACAAAAATAGAACTGCCTTACACGATTGCAATGGTTGTATTAGATATTGCAGCCCCAATACTTCTAATGATTGGTCTTACCAAATGTAGTGCAGCAAATGCCTCTTTGTTAAACAATTTTGAAATAGTAGCTACCTCACTAATTGCATTATTTATTTTCAAGGAAACAATCAATAAAAGACTTTGGATTGCCATTATTTTTGTTACATTTTCAAGTATTTTGTTATCCTTTGAAGATATGAGTAGCTTGGAATTTTCATGGGGTTCTCTTTTTGTTCTCTTTGCTTGCGTATGTTGGGGATTAGAAAACAATTGTACCCGAATGCTTTCTTCAAAGAACCCTGCCCAAATAGTCATTGTCAAAGGATTAGGGTCAGGTCTTGGTTCTTTACTTCTTTCTCTTATCCTCGGAGAAAGATTTATTTGGATTGAATATATCCTTCTTGCTTTACTTCTTGGTTTTGTTGCTTATGGCTTGAGTATTTATTTCTACATTTACGCTCAAAGAGACTTAGGTGCAGCTAAAACTAGTACGTATTATGCAATATCTCCTTTCATTGGTGCAATACTGTCTCTGATTATTTTTAGTGAACAGCCGTCCATGATTTTTATTATTGCATTAATTATTATGGCTATAGGTACCTATTTATCTTCTACAAGTGATAATTAATCTAACATAATAATTAAAATAAAAAACCATGAGCTAACCTAAGTTCATGGTTTTTTATAAATATTTAATATGTAAAATTCCAATTTGTCTGGATATATTACCGACACAGAAAAAAGAGTCCTGCCCATTTTTTTAAATGGACAGGAACTCCTTTTTCTAAAATGCTAACTAAATGACATTGCTCTAAACATCCACTCTTTTTACACTTTCATTATACATAAGCTTTCTCTGGATACTGCAAGGTCAATCCCTGTACACCATCTTCTTCTAACATTGCTTTAATCTTATGTGTTGCTATTTCATCACTGTGAAATAACACTGCTTTTTTGGTTCCTGTTATCTGGCACATCGAACGAATATCTTCATCATCCATATGTACCTTAAACACTATCTTTTCTCCAGTAGCAAGAACACCATTTGCTTTTCTATATTCTTCATCTAATACCCCAGCACCTGCTGTTCCTTTTGCTGCATGACCACTAATAATTACCTTATTTTTAACGTCACCTTTTAATTGTTCAAAATATTTCAAACCAAGTTCTGTAGAAAGCATACCATCTGGTGTAATGTATATTGCACCTCCCACACTTGCCATTGCATTTTCTCTTTCTTCGTCTGTACTTAATACAGTTAAACTCTGGGGAAACTCTGATAAAATTCCTTTTTTAATCCATGCTTCTTCGGTTGCTAATTGCTTATAACTTGTCGCTACCGCACTTTCTACAAATACTGGTATGCTACTATCAGCAAACTCTTTTCCAAGAAACTGTGCAATTTCAATGCCTCGTCCCTTTGGTGGAACAGGAAGTAATACTTTTCCTCCCGCTTCTACACAAACCTTTACAGAATTTAATAATGATATAAATTGTTCGGATTGTACAATATTTTTTCCTGCATAAGCAGCATTCATAATTGCTCCATCGCAACTTGGTGGACAGTCAAACGCAAGTACGCCCGGTTCTCTACACATATCTCCTGTATATAAAATACGTTTTCCTTCGATAGTAAAGATATACCAAACTCCACCAAGCACATGACCAGAACGACCAACTTCTATCGAAATACCCTCTACTTCTTGTACTCCAAGTTCAATTGGTACAAACAAAATCTTATCTACCATTTCTTTTTGATAAGGAAGTACACCTTTATTTTTCTCTACATAACCCATCCATTTTTTAATAAATCCTGTGGTTTCTGCAATCGTTTCTTTCGTACCATACACATTTCCTTTATAACCAAGTTTATATAACAATGGCAATCCTGCTACATGGTCTTCATGACAATGTGATAAAAACACAGCTTTTATTTTTGCTACTTCTTCTTTTGTCAATGACGGATAGAATCCAACCTGTCCATTCACTATTTCTCGCTTTACTCCACAGTCAAGCAAAAGAAATTCTTCACCGATTCCAATCGTATAACAATTTCTTCCATTTTCTCCACTGCCACCAAACGCTGATAAATATATATTGTCCATTTGCTTCTCTCCTTAATATATTGCACATCTTTTCCTAATCAAAATTGTTTCTTTGTTCAGAAAATAAACACTCCCCACTTTCCATGCAGGGCATTTTGTAGTAGGGAGTAATTACTGTTCACACTATATTACTTACTCTAGCCATAGCCTTTCTCTTTGTAGATATTGTGCAGGACCGTAAAGAAACGGCAGTCCTCAAGACAATCAGAAAATATGAAATATTTTCTGTTGTATAGCGAGGTTTTCCACGAGCTTAGTACTGCTCCGTTTCGTCCCGAGCGAGAGCGTGTCCAAACAATATCTACAAAGAGTAGGCTAACTCACATAAATGTAAAACCATTATGCTCCATACTTTTTACTGAACCATAAATAGTCCATCATGGTTGCCATAAGCTGTGCTCCTGTATATTGATTGATAATACCTTCTGCACAAGCTCTTTCCCCATATTCTTTTACAGAGTCTGTTCTTACATCAGGTCCTGTCATAAAGGAAGGTACTGGGTCAGCAGAATGGTCTCGTCTACAACAAGGTGTAGAATGGTCTGCTGTCATTGCAAAATACCACTCTTCACTACCTTCTTGCTCTAACCAATAAGCAAACATATTATCCACAGCTTCAATAATTCTTACTTTTTCTAATGGAAGATTGTCATGACCACAAAGGTCTGTTCCTTTGACATGAACAATGACAAGGTCATAGTTTGGCAACAATTCCATTGCCATCTGTGCTTTTCCAAGATAGTCCGTTGTAAATCCGCCAGTAAATGTCTCTTTACAATAACCATCAAAACCACACATTCTACCAATACCAGTAATTGTTTCATCACCTGCAATTACGGCTACTTTTGCACCAGGATAAGTGTCTGTAAATGCAGGAGGCACCATTGCTTTTCCGCTACCACGAGTTAAAATAAAGTTTGCTGGTAATTTACCTCCTGCTACACGTTTCTTATTAATTGGACTTTCACTCCAAATACGATAGATTTCCGTTAAGAATTTCCAAAGAATTTCTGCTGTCTTACGGTCTTCGTCTGTACCTTTCCAATTTGTTTCTACCGCTGGATTTACTACTTTACTTCCTTCACAAGCAGTACCAGGGTCAGTATCTGGAAGCTTTCCGCCAAGTCCTTTTCCTCGAATAACAACAGCAAGACGATGTTGTGTTAATGGCTTTAATAATAACTGATATCCATCAATTTCCATACCATTCACTTCATCTACTAAACCATTGATTTCCGCAGGGTCAGAAATACGTCCTGCTCTACGGTCAATCACTGTATACTCGTCATCAATCGTAGCAAAGTTTCCACGGAATGCTACATCGCCTTCCTGAAGTGTCAAACCTGCACTATATGCTTCGATAGAACCTCTACCTGTATAAAACTCCATTGGGTCATATCCAAACAAAGATAAATGACCCCAGTCTGTTCCACATCTTGTACCAGCTTTATACGGATGTACTAAACCAGCCATACCAGATGCTACTAATTTATCTAATGTTGGTGTTTTTGCATACTCTAATGGTGTTTTTCCACCCAGTTCTTTTATCGGACGGTCTCCAAGACCATCCGATATTAAGAGAATCCCTTTTCTCATATTCACTACTCCTTATTTGCCTTTCTATAGCGGTCAAAAAATACAAAACCACCAATACCAAGACATACTACCCATACAAGAATCTTACCTGCTACACTTTGTTCTGCATCGTAAGTAAATGTCAATGTATTTGCTGTAGAAGCTGCTAATGCTTTAGAAACTCCCGCACCACGCAAATTATTCTCTTCTGATAAAATATAATCTGCATAAGCACTTGGACTACTTACTTTTACAATTTCATTTCCTTCTGGAACAAAAATCGTAACATTATAAGAACCAATCTTAGATACTAAATAGTTTGTAAATTTATAAGACATTTTATAATCTTCTCCACCATTTGTATCTGCACTTCTTGCTACATCATAAAAGCCCGGACAACTAAACGTTGCTTCTATAGTAGCTTCTGCTGAGGTATCTGCAACTGGAATACGATAATAACTTGCACTACCTTCACTATAGGATTCTAATCCCGTTCCAGCTAAGTTTTCACCTGTTACTTCTGTCACTTCCATACCTTTTACGGAAGCAATCATATATAAATATCCATCTTCACCAGCTGTTCCAGTTACGGTAACCTCTAACTGAGCATCTTTGTCATTTACTGGTGTAAATACTTCTGTATAGCTTTTAATATTTACATATTCTTCTGCCTTTGCCTGTATTGGTGTGGTACAAAGTCCAACGACAGCAGCAAATGCAAGAATCGCACATTTCATTTTCTTCATGTTCCACCCTCCTATACAAGTCCGATAATTCTGAACCATGTGAAATAAGCTACACCAAATAATAACCACTTGCAGAACAGAACAAGCATACCATAAATAAACTGGTCTTTTACAGTAAAGTAACCTGTACTATAGAAGATTAAGTTTGGTTTACAATGAGGTGGCAATGTAATACTATCACAAATTGTGAAAGATGCTGGAAGTGCCAACAACAATGGGTTTACTCCTACTTTCTGTGCAATTAAAATAATTGCTGGAAGAAGAATAACAACTCGTACTGTCTTACTTGTAAATACTAAGTGGCTAAAACTTGCAATAAACATAACAATCATAAATAATGCAAACTGTGGCAATGCTTCCAAATTAAACTTATCAAAAATACCATTTAACAAGAAAGAAGCTGCACCAGAAGCATCCAAGGAAAGACCTGCTGCATAAGCACCAGCGGAGAATACCATTAAATCCCATGGAATCTTTGTTTCTTTCCAATTAAGCACACCAATATATGGTAAGTAGAATAAAAGAGCCGCTAAAATAGCTACCATTACAAGACTAATCTGAAAACCAAAAATATCTAAATGTTTTCCATCGGTTGCCCATAAAAATACAGTAACACCAAATACAATTAATGCTTTAATTTCTGTAGTTGTAATTTTACCAAGTGCCTTTAATTCTTCTTTTAACTCATCTTTTACTGCCTTACCAGCAGTTGCAGGTGGAGTTTTTACTTCACTCTTAAATAAAAGCTCACCAATAAAGAAAGAAGCAACTAAAGTTAAAACTGCAATTGGCATACTTGCCAATAACCAATCACCCCAAGTAACATCTAAACCTGTCATATCAGTAATATAACCAACCGCCATAATCTGACCAGCAGTTGCAGTTAAAATACCACTTGTTGTAATGTTATTAAAATGAATTTCTTGAATCATTAACTGTTTACCAAAATTACTTTCTCCAGGAACTGCTTTATATACCTGAAGAACCATCATACAAATTGGTAAAAGCATCGCTGCACGAGCTGTTGTAGATGGAACGATAAAGGAAAGCAATAAGTTAACAATACCAAGAGCAAGTAATGCTCTTCTTGCTGTTGTACCAAACTTGGAAACGATGAAAAGCGCTAATCTCTTTGCAAAACCAGACTTTTCCATACCAGATGTAATAACGAAAGCTGCTAACATAAGCCAAATTACATCTTGTCCAAATACTCCTAAAGCATCTTTTTGTGTCCAACCACCTGTAAATGCAAGCATAACAATTGCTAACAAAGCAGATGCATACGTTGGAATCGCCTGAGTAACCCACAAAACAAATACCATACCAAATACTGCCAAAGAAGATTTACCCTGCATGGTCAATTTCACTGGTGTAGGCATTGTGTAGATAATAGCGAAAATCAACAAGGAAACTGCAATACCTGCAATTTTCATCCACTGCTCAAAAGTTAGGTTCTTTTTTCCCATAACACTCTTGACCTCCTGTGTAAAATGATTTACTATAATAATAGGTCTTATGCACTATCATTATAATTTTTAGAATTTTTTGCTATAACTCCGATCGGTAATTTTATTATAATTGTTTATTTATACTAAGTCCAATTCGTTTTTGGCTTTTTCATATAACAAATTTGCATAAAGACTTAATTTATTTTGCTCATAATTTTTACCATTTATACAAATAAAAACAAAATTTAGCTGTTATTGCAATAACTAATTATTTACAGCAGATAGGAGCTTTTATGGATATTGATAAACTTTTAAGATTTTGTGCTATTGTCGATTATGGTAGCATATCAAAAGCAGCGGAAACTCTTTATTGTTCCCAACCTTCCCTTTCCAAACAAATTTTGGCACTAGAAAAAGAACTCGGCTATCCACTCTTTGACCGCCACGGTAAAAAAATGACACTAAATAAAAGTGGACAACTTCTTTATAGCTTTAGTCGTCATTTAGAACGTGATTACAATCAATTAAAAACAGACCTCTATGCCCTAAACTGCTCCACTCATCATGAAATTAGTTTTGGGGCAACAAACTGCATTGGAACGTATCTTCTTCCATCCATTTTAATTGATTTTAAAAAACAAAACCCTGATATCCCTGTGAATTTTACACTTAATTTTTTCCCCAATATTATAGAAATGCTCAATCAAGATATTATTTCCTTTGCTTTAATACCAGAAAATGAAGATACGTTACACAATCCTTCTTATATTTGCCATGATTTTTATGATGATGAGATGGTCGTTGTATTTCCTCCAAATCATCCTCTCGCAGAATTTGACAGTATTCCTCCAAAAGAACTTTTAAAATATCCTTTTTTAATTTCACAAATTCAATCTGCTACCAGACGATTTATCCTTTCTAGATTGAATCACTATGATATTCGACTTCACAATATTCAAAATATGTATAATACAGAAACTATCAAACAAAGTATAATGAAAGGAATGGGGATTTCTATTTTGTCTACCATTTCTATTGCAACAGAAGAACAAAATGGATTTTTAAAAACAGCACCACTACAAGGGATAAATCTTTTTAGAAAGTTGTATTTAATTCATAAGAAAAATAAAATTCTATTGCCAGAATATCGTATGTTTATACAGCATGTATTAGAAAAAGAATATTAAAGCAACAAGGGAATGTTGCAAACAAAATAACTAAAAGGGGCTATCGGAAAATAAAATCAATATAAATAAATCAAAGCTTTCATCTATTTTCCGATAGCCCCTTTCGTCTATTATCAATTCAATTATTTATCGAAGAAAATAACCAATACCATTGCTCTATATTTTCATATCCAGAATACTCATAGTACACACCATCACTCAACCACGCAGGACAACTATCCGTTGCTAAAAATATAGTAATCACTGCTCCGTTTTCTAACTCTATTGTAAGTGATGCCGTAAATGGACAAGCTGCTCCACCACGAATTTCTGTAGATTGAGAAAAATAATGTTCTATCTCTTTTACTAATATAGTTTTATCTGTTATTGTATATGTGCCATTGTAATTAAGAGTTGCTGAAGAAATTTTTTTTATTTCTTCAGGTCGAATCGGTGTACCCGTTCCATTTTTTCTTGCTTCTTCCATACAAAGTTCATAAAATTCAGAGGCTTCCGATATAGAAACTCTTTTTGAAAAGTCTACAATAAAACCTTGATTTGTAATATGTGTCCATTCATCTTGATAGACTATCCATATTCCATTAGAAAGTTCTCCTTCGTTCCACCTTTCTCCTTTAGACGCTGTAGACACCATTTTTTTATATTCTTCTAACCAATATTCTTGGTCTTCTGGAATTAGATAACGATAATCTCCACCAGAAAGGGAAACGCCATCAGGCATTACTGCTAAACAAACTTTATCTTTTTCTGCCTTTTCATAATACTTTACTTCTTGTTGTAAACGCTCTAGTTCATCCTCTAATGTATCTTTTTTACTTGCCATCGATTGTTCTATTGTTGGCAAAGGAGTTATTTCTGGAGTCGGTATATTAATTGGTTCTTCTTCAAAAGAAGGAATTACCATTGGCTCTCCTGCTGGAATTTCTGTTGGTTCTACTTGTATCTTATTTTCTGTATCTTCTTCTAATATTTCTCTATTTTCCTGACTTTCTTTTGCTTTTGTAAATGTACATCCAATCGCAACTCCTGCAAAAAACATAAAAAACAGCAATGCATATTTTGTAACTTTAGGTTTCTTTGCTATCAATAAAATCCTCTCCTTTATACTCTTTTTTCCTGAAGTCATTGTAGTTGTCATAACAAATAACTTCTGTTTCTTCTCACAACTTAAATAAAGCAATGTCTTTCCATATTCTGCACGTTCTTCCTCTCCTAGTTTTTGAATCGTTGCCTCATCACAGGCTAATTCTGCATCTCGTTTTGATAAGATGGCAACCCACCAAACCAAAGGATTATACCAATGAATGACTAAACAAATACATCTGACTAAGCCCCAAACAGAATCTCCATGTTTATAATGTGTCATTTCATGCATAATAGAGTGCCGTAATAAAGTAGAATCCTTTACAACTGATTCTGTTACATAAATACTTGGCATAAAAAATCCAACAAAACAAGGAGTATCTATCAGACTTGAAATATAGACTGGCACTTTTACACTCAATGGTACGGGCAGTTTAACCATTACTTCTCCTGTGGGACATGGAATTGTATCGAAAGATGAATTAACCATCACAAGTGGAACTTATGCTATCAATTCTGCTTCTCATGGATTAACAGGAAAAGATAACGTTTGTATTGCAAATGCAGTAATGAATATTATTTCTGGAAAGGATGGAATTCATGCAGAAAATGCAGACGATACTTCTTTAGGATTTGTTTATATTGAAAGCGGCACATTCCATATCGAAGCAGAAGGTGACGGTATTAGTGCTGCTTCTACTATGCAAATCCAAAATGGAACTTTTGATATCGTTTCTGGTGGAGGACACGAAAATGCTGCTCAACAAACTTCAGACTTTTGGGGCGGATTTATGGGCGGAGGTCGAGGTCCTGGCGGAAATAAAGGAAATAGTGGAACTATTGGCAATAGGAACAATGACAATACTGCCACAACAGAAATGGAAAGCGACAGTACAAGCATTAAAGGTATCAAAGCTACTTCTGATTTAATTATCAATGGTGGTACTTTTACGATTGACTCTGCGGATGATTCTATCCATTCTAATACAAATGTTACTATTAATAATGGTACTTTTCAAATAGCTTCTGGGGACGATGCTTTTCATGCAGACGAAACATTAACAATTACCGCTGGAACAATAGATATTACAACAAGCTACGAAGGATTAGAAGGACTTCACATTAAAGTTTCTGGCGGTGATATTCAACTCGTTGCTACAGATGATGGACTAAATGTCGCAGGTGGTACAGACGCTAGCGGATTTGGTGGGCAACGTGGAAATGATAAATTTGGTGGTGGATTTAGTATGGGTTTTTCCTCCTCTAATGGTAGTATAGAGATTTCTAATGGCAATCTCTATATCAATGCTTCAGGAGATGGCATTGATGCCAATGGAACACTCTTGATTTCTGGAGGAGATACGATTGTTTGTGGTCCAACAAAAGGAGATACTGCAACTCTAGACTACGACAGCAGTGCCACTATTACTGGCGGAACTTTCATCGGAACAGGTGCTTCCAATATGGCTCAAACCTTTAGTAACTCTGAACAAGGTGTTATATCATTAAACGTAGGCAATGCGGCAGCAGAAACTTTAATAACACTAACAAATAATAACGGCGAAACTATTCTTTCCTATGCACCAGAATTATCTTTTAATATTGTAATTCTTAGTAGCCCAGAAATGGTCTCAGGAGAAACTTATACAGTTACGATAGGGGATTCTTCGGGAACATTTGAAGCCAATTAAAAAACAAGACTTTTATCTATTTCCCGACTGCCCCTTGTTTTATTATAAAAGACTTGCAAATTTTTTACTCTTTTTCATTAAATAATATACTGCCACTGCTATTCCCGTTCCCAAAATAATAGATGCTAATACATCCGTTGGAAAATGTACAAATAAATACATTCTCGAAAAAGAAATCAATGCCGCAAGTACCAGTGCTGCAATTCCTTCTTTTTTATGATGCAAAAAAATAGTAACAGCAGAAACAAAACTAGAAAATGTATGACCTGATGGAAAAGAATAACTACTCGGTGAGGCAATCAGCAATTCTACAGTCGTATCTATCCAACAAGGACGTTCTCTCATAAATAAATGCTTTAAAAAAATATTGCCAGTAAGCAACATCAAAATAAGGGAAATTGCCATACCAATTCCACACACTCTATATTTTTTAAAACATAACATTAAAATTGCTACTGCAATCCAAATAATCCCTTCATCCCCTAATGTTGTAATAATAACCATAAACTTATCTAACAACGGCTGATGAAGCGTTTGTAAAAAGTATAAAAAAGAAAATTCCCACTCCATACTTTTATTTCCTCCTCATAAAGAATATGAAGCAGAAGAAAAACAAAATAGTAACTATCTTTTTTTCTTCTGCTCATATATATATTTATTTCACAAGTACTGTACCATCTTCTAATACTTTAATTAACATTCCATCTTTGACATAATCTAAGAATTCTTGTCCTAAGCAATCAATCACAGGCATTGTAATATCATCAATCCATACATCTGCTAAAATAGCTCCTGCTGCCGCCAAAGAGTCAATATGTTCCGAAAAGAGCAAACAAGCTGGCTGACGTTTCATTGCACAAGCACAATAAAGAACTAATCCTCCTGTAGTAGAGCCAATCGTCTGAGGAAGACAAAGAGCTTGGCCTGCTAAAGGCTTTCCATATAAATCTGGATTATTTTGATCATTACAAGTAGCTGTTTTATCCCCAAACTGCAATGCTTTTTGCAAAGACGCTAATGTATTAAATCCATTCTGAGTTACTACTGCTTTTGCTGTTACTGTACCTGGAGTAACGACACGACCTTGAAACTTCTTCATCCTATTTGCCCCCTTTCGTAATCTGCACTAAAATTTCTTCATCTGTATAGTAACGTGCTGTCGTATAAGTACGCAATTTATTAGAGGAAGTAATGACTGGCATTTTTGTACAAAGCGGATTATTCATAAACATTAAAGGACAAATATAAGAAGTAATTACACCCATAGACTTTAAGCGTTTTGCATATTTTGTCTTTTCAAATTCCTCTAATACCGCTGGGGCAGCAGTAAATACCGTAGGAATCACTACCTTTTTATTTCCTGTTTCTTTTAATGCATTATGTATTTTTACTGTCCAATCCTTTAACTGTTGTAAGCTCATGTGAGGACAACCCATAAAGCAAAGTTTTGGTTTCGCATCTTTATTTTTCCAAATTACTGGATAACTTTCTTTCACACGCTCTAACTCTGCATCATCAATAATATATACTTTGGCATATTCTGTAATCAAATCTTTTCCTTGTTCTACCGCTTCTGGAGTTAAATTTTCTATATGATATAAACCTACCGCACCATTAGACGCTGTCGCAGCACCAAAATCCTTTAAATAAGTACAAGCCTTATCATCTAACTCCGTACCAAGCCATTTATCCAAACCAACTACATAAGGCACTTCTTCCATTACCTTCATACCAATCGCAGAGCCAAGCAACTGTGCTTCTGGTTTTTTTGTTGTTTTAATATGTACTATCCAAGTTGCTTTTCTTCCCTCATCCGTTAAAAGTCCAAAATGAGGTACAAATCCAACAATCGAACCCATTAAATCCATAATACCAGAATTACGATTACAACGAGCACCTAATACGGAGTTTGCATATACAACCGCAGAAGATTCCGACCAGCTTAAAATATCTCCTTTGTTTGGCTTATTTCCTACTTCATCCATATAACAAGTACAAGTAAATGCGTTTTCTTCCATTAAACCAAGTTGATTTAATTGTTTTTCATAAAACTCCTGTCTACTGTACATAAACTTTTTAAATATAATATCCTGCAAAAACGTAGTTGGCACATTTTCATCTAGTGGTCTTGGGTCAGCAGAAAATTTTTGCCCTGAAACTGCACCTGCTTCAATCAATTGACCCATTAAATCATACACAGGACCTAATGCCTTTAATCCAAACGAAGTCACTAAATGATTATAAGTGGATGTCACTTCCACCATTTTTTCTGCACCAAACGTTTCGCCATACATGACTAAAGTTTTCATCACTTTTGCCATAGTTTCGCCTTGCGAACCATTTAAAATTTCTTGTTGTTTTTCCGTTAATACCATAATTTTCCTCCAATAATTACAGTTTCATTGCTACGTCCCATGCCTGCCAAATAACCGTACGAAGATTTCCTACCTTATTAGCATCACCTACAATATGTACATGTTTTGCTTTTTTCGCAATTGGTGCTGGACGATATCCAACCGAAAGAATCACATTATCTGCAAGAATTTTAAATGTCTCTCCAGACTTATCTTTCACACGAACTCCATCTTCGCAAATTTCTTCTACGCCCGTTTCTAAATGTACTGGTACTTGATTTGCCTTAAAGAAATCCCGCAAGAAACTTGTATTTGCTAAACAAACACCTGTTACTGCAATTAAATCATCTTTCATTTCTACAATCGTTGGCTTTTTACCCTGTAAATAAAGTTCATAAGCAATTTCACAACCTGTCAAACCACCACCAACAATCACAACCTTTTCCCCTACTTGCTTTTCTCCAAGTAAAAATTCTGTCGCACTTATGGCATACTCTGCACCTTGTACTGGAAGTGTTCTAGCTACTGCACCTGTTGCTACTACTACTTCATCTGCATCTAAATCAGAAATATCTGTTACTTCTGTATTGAAATTTACTGGAATTTTATATTTTCTAATTTCACGCTTATACCAAGCAATTAATTGCTTATCTTTTTCTTTAAAGGAAGGTGCTGCTGCTGCAATAAATACACCACCAAGCTTATCACTCTTTTCATAAATCTCTACATCATGTCCACGTTTTGTACAAACAAGAGCCACTTCCATACCACCAATACCGCCACCAATAACTGCAATCTTCTTTCTTTGTTTTGCTTTTCTAATTCTATATTTTTTCGACTGCATGACTCTTGGGTCTAGTGCACAACGAGCAATATGAGAAGCATCCGAAATGGACTGGTCATTTGCCACTCCATTATAATGTGTCATATTAAAACAACCATTATGACAACAAATACAAGGACGAATAGATTCTAATCGATTATTGAGTAACTTAGTTACCCATCTACTATCTGCTAAAAACTGTCTAGCCACACCCATTGCATCAATTCTGCCATCTGCAATTGCCTCTGCTGCCACATCAGCTTCCATACGACCTGCACAAACAACAGGAATATCGACAAACTGCTTAATATGAGCTACATCCTCTAAGTTACAATTTTGTGGCATATACATTGGTGGATGTGACCAATACCAAGAATCATATGTACCATTGTCTGCATTTAACATATCATAACCAGCATCTTGCAAATATTTTACTGCCTGCTCACTTTCTTCCATATCACGACCAATTTCTGTATATTCTTCTCCAGGTACTGCACCCTCACAGAAATCTTTTACTTTGGATACAACAGAGTAACGCAAAGAAACTGGATAGTCTTCCCCGCAAGCCTCTTTAATTGCCTGTACGACTTCTACTGCAAAACGATAACGATTTTCAAACGAACCACCATATTCATCGGTACGTTTATTTGTATATTTTAATGTAAACTGGTCTAATAAGTACCCTTCATGTACTGCATGAACTTCCACACCATCTACACCAGCCATCTTACAAAGATATGCTGTCTTTGCATACGCTTCTATAATTTCTTGTATTTCCTTCTTTGTAATTTCACGACAAGTCACTTTATCTGACCAACGAGAAGGAAGTGCACTTGGACTAGCTGATTGATATGTTACATCTAAAATTGGCTTTGCAATCGCACTTAAAATCGGATTATTATGTAACATTACTAAATGGTCTGTAATTGCCCAAGAACGTCCCATACCAGCTGTTAACTGCACAAATAATTTTGCACCTGTTTCATGAATTTCCTCCATAAATGGCTTTAAATCCTGAAACATTTTCTTATTTTGCCATAACCATCTGCCACCAATCGTATCTTTGAGTGGTGCGATACCAGGAATAATCAAACCTACATTATTCTTCGCTTTTTCTAAGAAAAATCTAGCCGCCTCCTTATCAAAATGATTAGGCTCCATCCAACCAAACAAGGAAGTACCACCCATTGGACAAAGTACAATTCTGTTTTTAATCTCCACTTTCCCAATGTTCCAAGGGGTAAATAATGATGCATACTTTGGATTCATCTTTTCTGGGGTAACCAATGGTGCATATTTTGGATTCGTCTTCTCCATAGTTAAGCTCCTTTCGTACAAATAAGTTACTTTTATTTTATGATAAAATAGTATGTTTTACAAGCATTTTTTCATAATAAAAAACTCCCCATTTTTTTATGAGGAGTTTTTTTCTCTAAAAATATTCTACTACTTTAAATCAATTTCTGATCTTTTAATACTTTTTTCTTAAGCTATATTTTGTCAATTGGATATTCGCAATCTGATTCGGTTAAACTTCAAATTTTTGTACCAACTCATATAAGTTCGTAGATTGTGCTGCTAATTCTTCTGAAGTAGCAGAGCCTTCCTGTGCCATCGCAGAATTAGATTCTACTGTATAAGAAATGGCTTCTACACTTCCCTTAATATCTTCCATATCTTTTGCTTGGCTAATTGCTTGTTGCGTCGTCTTTAAAATCATATTACTTACTTGTGCAAATGCTCCAACCGCATCTTCTAAGGAATTCATTACTTGGTTTGCCAATTCACTACCTTTTGCAATCTCATCCATAGACACTTGTATTAAATTCTTTGTAGTATTTGCTGCTTTTGAACTTTCCTCTGCTAATTTGCTAACTTCATTTGCAACTACAGCAAACCCTCGTCCTGCATCACCAGCTCTTGCTGCTTCAATCGAAGCATTTAAGGATAATAAATTCGTCTGACTAGCAATCTGTTCAATTGTTTGAATAATTCCTTCCATTTCTTTTGAAGTAGATTGAATTTTCAACATAGCCTCTAACATATGTTGCATCAAGTTCTGATTTTCTTTCATCATTATAGTAACACGTTCTGTTTCTTTTGCAGAATTTTCCGCATTTTTACGATTCTCTACTACTTCTTCTGTTACTTTATTTGTTGTCTGTAATAAATCATGAATTTCTTCAATTTGTTTTCCAGAACCTTCCGCTAAAGAGGTAGAAATCTGAGCTAATTTATCAGAACCACTCGAAACTTGTTCTGCTCCTTGATTCATACCTAAAATTACATTTGTCATTTCGGAAGAAATCGTCAACAATGCTTCTTTTAATCGGCTAAACTCGCCAACATAATCATTTTTCAAATGAATCTTTAATGCTCCGTTTGCCATATTTTTTAATACTTCAGAAACTTCATCAATATACACAATATAGTTCTTTAGTCTTTCTACGGTTTCTTCAATATAATAAGATAATTCTCCTATTTCATTCTTTGTCTGTAATTCTAAATTTACATTTAAATCCCCTTCTGCTAACTTCTTAGCAGTATCTTTTAATATAAGAATTGGTTTCGTAATTTTTGTAGCACTTGCTCTAATAAAAAGAATTACCAAAACTGCCGCACCTAAAATTACAATTGCCAATAAACATGCACATACAAATGTTTCTCGATAATATTCCGAATTTGGCAAGACACTTAATACCATATATCCAGTATCTGCAACCTTAGTAAATTGTCCAAACTCTTTTTGACCACCAAATTCTATTTTCATAAATGTTTCTTGTTTCTTTTCTAATGCTGTAACTGCTTCCTTATTTACATTTAAGTTTTTCATATTTTGCATTATGATTTGTTCCGTAGGTGCATATACAATCACACCAGCATTAGAAAGTAATACAGAAAATCCAGCTTCGCCTATTGTATAATTTTTCATTAACTTAGAAACTTCATTTAAACTAATATCAATTCCAGCTACACCAACTACTATTCCGTTTGTATTATAAACAGGCGTAGCTGCACTCACAACCATTCCACCTGTACTAATATCCATATATGGCTCTGTTAACATTGTTCTCTTTTCTTGTACACATTGATACCACTCTCTTTTTGAAACTTCAAACTCTGCTCCTGAATTATAACTATCCGATAGTATTGCCACATTTGCATCAATATCTGCAATCCATGTAGCCAATACATTCTCTGATTCCAATTTCGCCAACTGCTCCATATAGTTAAAAACGGTTGGATACAAATCTTGCTCTAAAAGAGTTTCTCCTTTCGTGGTCTGTTCTAATAATTGCTGCATTTGTGGATTCACTGCCATATTTTCTACCATTTCTGTATATGGCTCAAAAAATGATGCAATTTCTAAAGAACTAGTCTTTGCAGTTAAACCAATTTCTATTTGGTTTGACTCAATCACAATGGTGCCTATCGCAAAAGAAACAATAACACCAACCAACAAAAAAATAAGAATAACAGGAATACCAATTTGCTGCATAATTTCTGTTTGAATTTTCTTTTTTTTCAAATTTTCCATACATTCTCCTCCCAAAATCAAACTTAATATATTTTATTTAATTTTATGATAAAATATTTACTTTTACAAGCTTTTTTGACTAATCTGTAATAAAAATAAACTACTTTACTTATCTTTCCATACAACACAAAGTATTGATTGAAGTTTCAGGTAGGAAACTTCTCCATTTGTCATAGTATGAAAATAGCAAACAATGAATGTTCTGATTGATTTAGAAAAAATCCCCTATTTAGCACTTTCCCAAAATGCTAAATAAGGGATTCCCTCGTTTATTCTTCAATCGAACTTCTTCTATGAACGACTACTGTTTCATCTAAACAAGCAAAACAATCCTCTACTTTCTTTTTCTCCATCTTTGGTGTCAATAAGCTTACGACTGGCACAACTACCATTCCTGCTACCATTGCTACTGCTCCTGCATTGATTGGGGAAGCAATGAATTTAAGGAACATATTGGAAACTGTAATACCTACACCACAAATAAAACTTGCCCAAACTGCAGCTCTTGTAACACCTTTCCAATAAAGTCCATATAAAAATGGTGCTAAAAATGCACCCGCTAATGCACCCCAAGAAATTCCCATTAACTGTGCAATAAATGTAGGTGGGTCTAATGCCATCACTACACTCACTACAATAAAAAATACTAACATAATTCTCATACACAACAATTGTTTTTTCTCGTCCATATCTTTTACAATATTCCCTTTAATTAAGTCAAGTGTCAAAGTTGAACTAGACGTTAATACAAGAGAAGATAAGGTAGACATAGAAGCAGATAATACTAATACAACTACAATACCAACTAACATATCCGAAAGTGTAGATAACATACTTGGAACAATCGCATCATAAACAATTGCACCATTTT
>CALAEX010000182.1 GCA_937891165.1 uncultured Lachnospiraceae bacterium
CATCCTGACTCCTCGTCGTTCACATCTGTCACGGGTTCGAAGCATTCGATTTCGCATGGCATATCATCTGGATAGTTTCGTCTGTGTTCAATATCCTCTGTTTCTTCACCCAATCTTATGAATGAGTATGGTATGTCTTCTTCGTCAAATCTGTTCATCATTTTAATTACGTTTCTTACACTTGGATATGAGTCGTACCATTTGACATCTATCCATTCTATCTTATAGTTTCCTACTGGGGAGCAGTACACCTCCGAGTAACTTAGTGGTTTGTCCTCCCAATTTTCTATTGTATCATTAAATCTTTTCATTAGTATCCAACCTTCAGTGGTTGTTTTTAAATAAACTAGTGAACGGTATCCCATTCTACATTCCTCCTTTTCTAATATTTATTATTAATATGTACTCCAAAGCTCCTCTGAGAAAGTACCTGGGTCTATGATTGAAGATACATCTCTGGTGAACAAGTCTTCTTTTGAATGATATTGTAGCATCCCACAGTTGCAACCATAGTCTTCGTCAGCGTATTTAAGCTCAAAGTCATATCCCAACAGGCGTAATCGCTTGATCACTTTCTCTGGGTATGACCAGGCTGTACTGAACACAAATGTCAGGGTGCTGTCGTCCAGAATTGAATACTTATCATAGGCATTCCATTTAGTATCCCAGAATTCATTGCGCCATTTGTACCAATCGAACCAGGGCTTATCGTCATACGTACGGACGTGTGAGTCCTTGTTCACTTTGTATTCATCTGGACATTCATCTTCCGTACGAGGCTCTGGTATGATTTTATTGAAATCTATCCAATAAGTTGAAGGTGTGTCTTCAGACTCGATAGCAATTGTGTTCACTATGAAGTCCATATCCTCCTTCTTTAGATTTTTAAATGTCAATACATTTTTTACATGGTTTGGCATTACTTATCTCCTCCTTGTAAATAGTCTATTGCTCTGCTTACGCTTTTGCATTTGTATTCTAGCTCGTCTTCTATCTTGTATAGTATAAACAGTAATTCTTCTTTTGTGTTGTGAGTCAGCCTATCCAGCTGTTCATGTGTTAGTCGCATCTTATTTTCCTCCTTTATATTTCTTAATAATTTGTTGTGATTTGAATAATAGGTCTTCATAATCTCTTGCTTCTTGGGCTTGCTCCTGCTCGATTTCGTCGTCCATTAAGTCTATCTCTTCCTGAGAGTGAACAGAGATGTCAGCAAATTCGCAATAACCAGTAAAGTAACTATCTGCCCAGGTTAATGTTCTTTCTAATATGTTCAATTCTTCTGGTGTCATCTTAAATCCCTCCTTTCATTGCTCGTTTAACGAACATTTGTTTTGCGCATAGGTCTAGTGGCAATGCCCACAGTAATGATTACCAGTTTCTTCTTCATAGTAATCTACTGTGTCAGTTATGATTTTACCACAGGTTGCACACATAGGTAAATCTTCTCCACACATCATACAGCATATAGTAGTATCATCTGTTGTAGGTGTAGTTTCATCTATATCGCATGTACATCCACAATAATCACAAATTAACATCTTGCTCACCTCCTTATATTTCTGGTATAACTCTTATACCGATGCAATTCCAGTCACTTGTAGTGTGGTTGTTTCTGTTTCTAATGAAATGATCAATTGCTGTCCAGTCTTTGTGTTCAGCTGTTGCCATCCAGTTATTCTTTTGTACTTTATGTATTTCGTACACCTCTGTTGTAAAGTTCTTTAGTAATACACTACGTTGTCCTTTAGGTAGAAGCATAGCGTCCTTGAAATATAACACGTAATAGTGTTCACTATCCTGGATTACTATCCTTCCTGATTGCATGTCGTCCCACACTTGTTGTGAGAAGCTAAATATTCTTTTAGCTACTCTTTTACCTTCGCTGTTCATACAGTTTAATTCTGCTAATCCTCTCCAACCTCTGTTTTTATTAATTGTAATTTCTTTAATTGTTTCCATAATACATACCTCCTATTAATCATAAGTCGCTAGACCTAGTAGTACATCTAGCGCATCTACCTCTTTTACATCCTTCTTCTGTTCAACTTTAGGTTTTGTAACTCTTATCGGTTTCTTCATAGGCATAGCTAACTTACTTATTCTGCTTGCTGTCTCATGTGTGATTTCTAAGTCCCAGCCTGCTTTAATTCGTAAGCTTCCATCGTCCTCTTTGAAAGTGTGTCCTGCTTCTTCCAGGATGTTCAACATCTCTACAGAGATGCGACCTATTTCTAAGTCGCTTGCTTCCTCTGTATTCCTTAGTATAACTGTGCTGTTATTACCAGCGTCTTTTACTAGCTTATACATATACATACCTCCTTTATATATCTAGTATTTGAATTTTAGGGTTTATCTTTTGTACTGTTTCTAGCCACTCCTTATTTGGTCCTACCAGTAATGTTCTCTTTAGTTGCTTAATCATATCTTTGCTCCAGCTCACGCGTCCTCCACCATCAGTAATTCCGATCGGAGTGTATCCTTGCTGTTCGGCTTTCCAGCATAACTCAATAGTTCTGTCGCCGTCGTCATCATATCCACTGCTAGCGTATATTCTCATAAAGTCCTGGAAAGTTCCTTTGTGGTAGTCATAGCTTCTGCCTTCGGGGTCTCTTGTTGCTCCAGTATTATTCCATCCAGAAAACCATGTTGTAGGAGTTTGCATTGCTTGAGGAATACTTTTTGATATAATATCTTTGAAGGTATCCATTTCTCTACCCATACTACCACTTGCATCGAAGCATAAGTAAAGTAATGTTTTACCTGGCTGGCTACCTTTAATTAGTATATCCCCACCTGTGTAAACTGAACTTGGCATTGCATAAGTTCTGCGTCTTGTAGATGTAGCAAGTCCGTTCAAAGTTTCAGTTAACTTACCTAATTTGAATTTGGTACGTTTCAATCTTTCAATCTGTCTTACATAGGCGTTGCTTTCGTCTTTGTCTATGAATTCTTTTTCGTCTCTGTTCTCTAGTTTACTCCAGTCGGCTTCTTCATGTCTTGGCTCTGGCTTTGGTGCATCCATAACCTCTGGCGCTTTATCTTCTTTTGCTTCTGGTGTTTTACTTTTTCCAGGAGTTTCTTTGCTGTCGTCATGTCCTTTTTCTTCTGGTGTTTCTTCTGTTTCTTTCTTTGTTTCCTCATCTTCTTTGTGTTCACTTTCCTTAGTTGTACCAGGCGTACCATCGACAGTTGCCTTCTTTGTTTCTTCTGTTGTTTCTTCTGGTTCGCCTTCCCCTTCGCCTGCTTCGTCCTCTGGCTTCTTGTGTTCAGCATATTCACTTAGCATTTCTTCTAGTGTAAAGGTTTCAAATGTATAACCTAGTGAGTTTCTGTCTCTCATTTGCGCCAGGTTTTTCTCTGCTGTCTCTACTAACTCTGGAAACATCCTACTCAAACTGTCATGTACTAAGATGTCCATGATAATGTTTACCTCTTGTTTAGTTACTGAAAACTTATCCTCTGTTTCTTTTTCGCTTAACTCCTCTAAGTATTTGAAAAATCTGTTGTGATGTCTAAGCTCTACATGATATCGTTCATGCCATAGTAGCCACTTTAACATGCCTGTATTGTAATCTGGTAGTATATCATATAGGTTATCATCTGTATTTATGAATACTCTTTCGCCATCTGTATAGGCAACTGCTTTGCCTATATCAGTGACTAATGCTTGCTCTAGCATGATGGCTGTTTCTACATCACGCTCTTTTTCACTTAGAAAAACGTTCATACTATTCATCCCCCTTTGTTATTCCAGCTATTTCTTCAGCTGATAAAAACTCCTCAAACTTACTTAGTAATTCGGCTTCACTTGTCACAGTTTCAGCGCCAAATACTACCTCTCCGTTTTCTTTAAATCTGTTGTATATAGTTCTAGCGTTCTTTAGCATATCTGCTGGGTCCAGGCTTCTTATTCCCTTTTGTATATCGTATATCTTAGCAGCAAGGGCTGCGCCTAACTTAGCTTCTAAAAACATCCCGTCATGTTCATAGTGTAATACGTCCAAAGCTAAGTCCACATCTCTTGGGGCTACATTAGCATCCAGCATAGCTTTGATATACTTAACTACTTGAGGAATATTTTTCCATTTCTTCTTTAGATATTCAGTTGCATCTTTTTTATCTGGTTGTAACTCAAACACAAAGAAACGATTAAGTAATGGTGTAGGTAATTCAGTTAAGTAAACTGTTCCATCTCTACCATCTGCCAGGTTACCACATGCAACGATTTGACATTTACTTAATCTGTGACCAGCCCATCTTCTCATCTCTGGGTTAGGATGAGTGATAGCATATAGAGTGTTCAAGCTTTCTGGGTTACCTTGATTAATCTCATCAAAGAATAATATCCAGCCTTCCCCTTCACAGTCTAAGAATTCTTGCAACTCTACATCTAGCATCCTTCTGTAGTACGTTTCTTCTTCGCCATCTTCTTTTATAAGTTCATCAAGTTTAATCGTACAAGTTTTTAATAGTCCACATAGTTGCTTAATTATATCTGCGTCATTAGTCTTTAGTATTAAGTCCTCAATCTTACTTATACGTTTCTTTAGTTCGTCAATATCTTTTGAATAGTCCTTAATACGTTTGTCCTTAATTCTTATAACTGCTGGAATACCTGCGATGCTTTCTGGTAATTGTCCTGCCATATCTACATAAGCAATTCTTAGTTCATAGTCTCTGGCGTACCCTTCTACTGTCGCTGTCTTTCCCCATCCACTTGGTCCAAGTACAAGCATGTTCCTTTTTGTAGATAGTCCGTTATAAAACTGACTATTAGTAATTTTGATGTAGTCCATAACTACTCCTTTCATAACACGCTGGGTTAAATTTAGCTATTAGCTAGTCCAGGTGTTCACTTTCTTATTATACTACGATTTTAGTTATAAGTCAATAGTATAACATAACTTTTGTATTTTTTTTTATTCTTCTGTGTTACAAGCTTATTGTTTAGACTGATTACAGCTTGTTTTTACAGTCTTGGAGGGTGGGTTGCTCACGCCTCTATGGTGTTGAGTGTTACTATATTGATTTTCTTTTTGGATGTGTTAGTTCATATAGTTCATTTAATACATTTGGGTAAGGTAACTCGTCTAACATAGATGGTCCACCTATTCCACTTGGTCCAAATATTATCATTTTATCTTTTGTTTTTATGAATTCCATGAATTCGTTTGAATTAATATGTTTCATTATAAAACCTCCTTATCCTATTATTCTTGCGACTAAGTCCAGGTAGTCAAACATTCTGTTGTAGCCTGTTTTATATGGCGTAATGTCGCCTCCACCTTTTATTTCTTTCTTGTGTGTTACGCCCCATATCTGTCTTGATCTCATGCAAAGTACGTTTTCTATTTCTATTAGTAGATCTTTGTCCTCATCTGTTATCTCATATATGCTGTTCTTTGGTAAAGCTTCCAGTTGCTCACACTTAGCTGTTAAGTTTTTGATTTGTTTTTCCAGTTTAAGAGTTGTGTGTTTCAATTCTGCAATATGGGTTTTCGCTTTACGATAGTTATCTACCAGGTTGTGTTTGAATTCTGTTCTTACTTTCCTCATCATTGTTTCTACATGTCTCATAGTAACTTTTGCTTTGGTAGCTTTTTTGATGGCTTCTTTTACTGCTTGTTTAAAGTCATCATCATTGTCAATTATTTTTCCAGCCCAAAGGATTTCCCCATCCTCTACTAATGCTGTATAACATCTCTTAAGTTTTTCTAATAATTCTTCCTTTGTAAAGTTTTTGATTGTCTTTTTCATAGTTTAATTCCTCCCTATTATTTAATTATTTAAAATCTTGTTGACCAGTAGTAGTCGTTAAGCTCTCTCATTTCGGCTTCATATTCGGCTTGCTCTATTGCGTCCAGTTGTGATTGCACCTCATTTAATTGCTCCTGTAGATAGTCTAATTCGATTGTTAAGTCCTCATCCTGGTCGCCGTCATCGATTAGTAGTTTAATTCTGTCTATTTCCTCTTCTAGTCTTTCTTTATCGTCTTGTAATGTAGTCATTATCTCACCCCCTTATACCATTTTTCAAACTTGTCCCAGCCTTCTGGTGTGTAATAAATATCACTTAGTAAAACGTCCTTGTGTATATCCAGATATTTTTCTATGGCGTTATACTTTGCTTCGCCTATGCTTTTTCTTATGCTTTCATATTCTTGTAATATACTCATATTATTCTACCTCCATTATTTCTTTTATTCCTGGAATAAGTAAACAGTCGATAATATAATTTACTGGTGCTGTGTATTTTGAATAATTATCGTTTTTTACTTTTAATATTATCTTATCTTCTTTTATACCTGTTATATTGTTTATTTCGGTATAGAATTCGATTTCTGCGCCTCTTAATGCTCCTGTTTCTTTTGTTAAGATTATAGATTTTTCTTTTACTAACATACTTATTACCTCCTTAATTTAATCGGGGACGGTTTGTCGCCGCCCCGTCCTGGAATAGGGTTTGGACTGCGTCCAGGTACCCTATTTATTGTTGTTTAATAATATTGAATTAACTAATTTATGTATAGTTTTATCAGTTGTGTTATCTGCTAATGTTTTGAATATTTTGTTTGTAATTTTAGTAGCATTTGGGTTTACATTTGTGATTTTTATCTCTTTCCAAGTTGATGTTAATTCTTTTTCGTAACCTTGAGATAAAGCCCAAATTTCCATTTTTGCTTTTACGTCTTTACTAAAGTCCATACGTGATTTGTCAACTACATTTAAGTTACAAAATGAATTATATGTATATGTTTCATTTGCTTTGATGTCTTTTTTCATTTCGTCTTGTATTTGGATTAATGTTTTAATAAGTACGTCTAATGTTGCATATAATTTTTTATCAGTCTTTTTCATTAGGCAACTCCTCCTTCCTTTAATATTTTTTCTATTGCGCCTTCATCTATTGTTGTACCTGATGTGGGTACATCAATAAACTCCAGTTTATAGCCATTGTTTAAATTGAATTTGACTGTTTGTAAGTTTGTATAGTTATATTTATATGTTGTTTTCGTTATCCATCTGTTACCTACAACTGCTTTATTAAATAACAATGCTAATAATTTGGTAACTATATATTTTTCATCTGTATATGTTTCAGTTAATTTGTTGTTTTCATTGAATACTTTTAGTTTCATAGTTTTTCACTCCTTTTTTAAAATAGATCTCCATATAATATTTCGAATAAGTTATCTAGTACGTCAATTTCCTTTAGTCTTTTTTCTGCTTCAATTTTTTGCTGTATTTCCTTTTGCCTTGCTTTTTTGTTTTCTACTTGGGTTATATGGGTAATTGTTTTGATGTTGATATTTGTTGCTTCTGTGATTTCCTGGTCATTCATGTAGTAACCTACACTAAACTCATTATAACTATCCATTATTTGTTTAATAGTCATTAGTAACACCTACCTTTCTAATATTATTTAGTTGCTTGTTGTTTTCACTTGTTGCTTGTAAGCATACCATATCATATAATAGTATTAATTGCAAGTCATTTTCATAACAAACTTTTAACCGTTGTAAGATCCTGCAAAGCCTTGCCATAGTTTATCTTTAGAGTGCCAGGAAAGGCGTGGTGACCCAAAAAACATATATTCCGAATATTTAGACAACACCTTTCTTGTCCGACAATAAAGTTGTACTCCACTTGTAAAATAAAAAAATTTATAATATAATAAATTCAAAAGTGAACGGAGGTAAAAAATTTATGATTAGAATCTCAAAAAACATAAAAGACGAGTACAATAATGGTAAATTACAAGACCTGTTCAGCGAAGTAGATGCTGTTCTACAAAAACGTCAAACTATACAAGAACGTTACCTTCGTGGTATAACAGCTACATCTACAAACGAAGGCTCATCTGTGCAAGTTTTCTTCGAGAAATTCATTACAGACTTAGCCGCAGGTTATTTAAGTGGAGAAGTAACATATAACGTAGAGATAATCGACCAATCAGAAGAAGCAGCATACCGTTTGTTACACCCATCAAACACACAACCATTAGACCCAGACACCGCAGCACAATTAAAATTTATAATTACAACTCTATCAAGTAAGAATGACGACCCTAAGGTCCTTAAACAATTATTTCATGACGCTGTGTTATACGGAGCAGCATACGAAAGGCAGTTAGACCTTCCAACAATAGACCCAGCCACAGGTGCACAAAACACAACCGACCCAAATTATACTTACTACCCACTCAGCGCCCTAAACACAGTAGCCATCTATCCTACAGACATTTCCGACATACAACAACAAAAACCAATAGGAATTATCACTCGATACACACTAGACAAACGTACTAGTGAGGACAACCAAGACCATACATTATATTATTGTATTGAATGTAACCCATATACAAACAATTTCTCAACGTCTATCTATGACCAAACGACAAATGAGGATACTACAAACCAACACAAAAAGGTAATTTCTTTGAAAGAAGAGAAAGAAAGTACTCATAAGATAGCGACATTCTCAGTATGGGAGCCAGACCCACA
>CALAEX010000183.1 GCA_937891165.1 uncultured Lachnospiraceae bacterium
ATACAATTAAACGATTGCTTAATTTAATACCACGGTTTTTCATTCCTGCAAAAGCGGTTAATTCATCTAAAATATTTTGTGCTAATACATCATTGTCTGTATCATATAAATCGCAATACCACACTTCTGCTCCTTGTGTAGAGTCTGTTTCTTCCTCCAAGGAATTTTGATGAATACTTACATATAAAGAAGCACCATTCTCTTTTGCTAATCCCGAACGAGTAGCATTTTCTACCGCCACATCTTCTTCTCTTATCATATAAACTCGATATCCTCGTTCCTCTAAAATATCCCTTAATAACAGAGCGATTGCCAAATTCGCATTCTTTTCTCTATATACTCCATGCGTAGTGCCCCAGTCTTCTTCACCGCCATGTCCCGGGTCAATTGCAATAATTGGACCAAGAGGAGCTTCCGTCGGTGTTGGTGTAGGTATTGGCGTATTTGTTGGTGTTGGCTCTGGTGTAATTGTTACATTTGTCTCTAAATTGTCATTTTGATTTTCTTGTGGGTTTGGAGTTACAGAAAGTTCCGTCTGTGTTCCCTTATTTTCCTCTAAATCACTATCTCCATTTGCAATTACTTTTATCAAACCAAGTAATACAAGAATTGCCATAATAACTGCTACGGCAATTACAACCATTAACTTTTTATTTTGCTTTCTCATTTAAATGTAATCCTTCCTATTCTATAAATTCCCACTCCACGATTGCTTCCTCTAAAAGAGAAAAAGGAGCAGGTCCAATCGTCAGCACTGCTTCATGAAACTTTTTTAATGTAAATTCTTCTCCCCAAGCTTCTTGTGCTGTTTCTTTTAAATTTAATATTTCTAAATATCCTATAAAATAACTTAAATAATTCACTGGTTCTTCTACCATTGTCTCAAAAATCATTTGAGCAACTTCTTTACTTCCTAATCCATACGTAGATAAAAATTTTTCTACTTGTTCTACATCCCAACCTAAATAATGAATTCCCATATCAATATACGCATAAATTCCAAGCATAGCAGAAGAATTTAAGCAAAGTACCTGTGCTAAGTTTTCATCTAAACCACCAAATCCATAGGCATAATGCTCTACATAAGTAGCCCATCCTTCCGAATATCCTGAATAAGAAAACAAATTCCGAATTAATGGAAGATTTTTAGAACTTGTATATACATTCTGATATAAATGTCCAGGATACCCCTCATGTGCCATTGTTATATAAATATCCTCAGAAAGTTGAGCATGATTGATATAAATAATATTCTGTTCTAATGCATCCACAGGTGGTGTTAAATAAAATGCTGGACTCATATATTCCTCCATCGAAGAATGCACTGATTTAATTGTATAAAATGTTTCTGGAAGTTTTGGAAAATCTTTTTCTATTTTTACAAGTAAATCCTCCAAAATACGTTCTGGCTCGGTTTCACAAAATTCATAATCAGAAAAACGATTTGTCACTTCTTTGTCTTTTATCATAATTTCTTGCATTTGAGTAATAGAATTATAAATAAAAGAAAATGTTTCTTCCATTAACTCCTCTATTTTTCTTTCTGAGCCTGTCAAAGAACGCACTAAATACTCATAATATCTTATACCATCTTCATAATAATAAAGTCCCTTATCATTTGTACCAGTTCCTTTTAATGCTTCTAAACCATCAATTAAATCTTGATATGCATCTACAATCTCTGTCGTTATCAATTCCTCATGTTGTACAAGATAAGTCTCTTTTTGTTCTTGTGTTAATCCTTCAAATTCTTGCAACTTTGTTTCAAATACAGTAAGCATATAGTTTTCTTCTGGAATAGCAATAAATTGTTTACACTGGTCTACAATATCTTCCACTGCAAAATCTGCCATAAAAAGTCCTGCCTCTGACTTTGCCTGTTCTAATTCTATTAACTGTACAAAAATATCATCTACCAAAGAAAGCAATGCTAAATAATCCTCTATATCTTGTTCTGTTCGGAATGTATACTCTGCTAATAATATAGGTAACTGAGCTTGATAACCAGAAACTGGACTTAATACTTCTGTATAAAGAAGTAAATCTTCTGCCAAAAGTTCCGTTTCTATATAATCCATCATGATTTGATAGGTAAATTGCTGTTCCTTTGTTAACTCCTCCAATGGATAAGAAAGAAGTTCTGCTTGAAGCTCTCTCATCTCTTTATAAGAATTCTGTAATTCTTCTAAATCAAATGAACCAAGACTAGGTTCATACTCTGTAATACCAAAATTTTCAGGATAAGCCAATGTATAATGTAAATTAATTGTATTCAATACAATTTCACTACGAAATAATTCTTCCATACGTATATCAAACTGCGAAGAAACAGATTCTGTTCCAGATGTTTCTGTCATATCCTTTTTCCCACAAGCTACAACAAATAATATCATAACTAACATAGCTATTCCCATTACTTTCGCTGTTCTCTGTTTTTTTCTCATCTTGTTCCATCCTTTACTTGTATCCAATTTTAATACAGACTTTTCTCTTTCTATGCTAAATATCAAATAGAGTAAGGCTTTTGCTTCATATAAAACTTATAGTTGATTTGCCAATACCTTTAGGAAACATCTTACTCTAGTTGGAATGCTAAGAAAGCGTGTCCGACAAACATTCCAACTAGAGTAAATGTTCTTATTTTTTAACACTCAAAATCTAAACACATTCTTGTTTTTGTAAATGGTCTTACGTTATTATTTGCTACTGCTACATGTGCTGGATGTCCAGAATATGTTTTTAATGCTGCTTCATCTACAAATGTAGAATCAAGCATTACTTCTGCATTAGAAGAAGCTAACCCTTCTGTCTGTACCTGAATCTCTACTAATCCTGGGATTTGTCCTTTTAATCCTTCCAAACCAGCCTTAATTCCTGCTTTTACTGTTTTCTTTTCTTCTGCTGACAATTCATCTTTCAATTGCCACAAAATAATATGCTTTACCATTATATACTCCTTTTTATTTATTCCAATTCTTTTTATGAATGATATAAAGAATTACTCCTAAAAACATACCACCAACAATATTTCCAAGCGTTACTGGAAGTTCATTTTGAATAAAGAAATTGAGCCAATTTAAACTTTCTAACTGTTCTGCAGTATAACCATATTTCTCCATTGCAACATTCACATAAGTATCATTTTGCATTGCAAAAATTCCTGCTGGAATATAATACATATTTGCTACACAGTGTTCATAACCACTAATAACAAATGCAAAAATTGGGAAGAATGATGCCCAAACTTTTCCCACTACATCTTTTGCGGCAGATGCCATCAAAACAGCACCACAAACAAAGATATTACACATAATTCCTGAAAAGAAACCATGGAAAAATGTAGTATTTACTTTGCCCATAGCTATTTTAATTGTAAATGCACCTAAAAGACCACTAGAATAGTCCCATTGACCACTAGCAAATACGAAAAATGCCAATAACACAGAACCTATCAGATTGCTTAAAAATACAATAGTAAGCACTCTTGCTACAGAAACGAAAGAATACTTTTTATCTATTGCACCCATTACCATTAAACAATCTCCTGTAAAAAGTTCCCCTCCAATCAGGATATACATCATTAAACCTACTGGGAAAATTGTTCCCGCAACTATTTTTGCCGCACTAGCATTGGCAATCGTGTGCATTCCCATATTACTAGCAGAAGCACCACATGCAATAAAGATTCCCGCACAAATACCCATTAAAATCATACGACCTAATGGCATTGATGCTTTTCCTACACCAGCTTTTATGTATCCTTCTACTACTTGTGCCGGCTGATTCATTTGTGATTGTTCCATAACATTCTCTCCTTTTCTTTACTTATATTTCTCTATCGTAGTCTCTTTATTATATCCACTTATACCAATAAAAGCAAGTACAAGGATTTGAATTTTACTTATATTTGAATATCTACTAACCACTTGAAGAAATTCCCACTTTATTATATAATATATAGAACATTACTTATCTTTTCATTAAAACATCATCTTTTGTAATGATATTTTTAACTAATCCTATGGGCAGAAATAAACTATACTAAGACATACTTAAAATGGAGGTTTTGCCATGAAATTTCGTCACACTATTTTAATCTGCATGATTATTTTTTCTCTATTACCATTATATGCAT
Source organism: uncultured Lachnospiraceae bacterium (assembly GCA_937891165.1). GTDB lineage: Bacteria > Bacillota > Clostridia > Lachnospirales > Lachnospiraceae > SIG299. The sequence goes on from CALAEX010000183.1 coordinate 4,136, forward strand.
TAAGCGGATTAGCCATTTATCACAATAAAAAAATTATTCGAAATACTATACATACTACATTAGAAGTAATCAGTACTTCTCAAATTACGAAAGTAAAAAATTTTTGTGAAAATAGAGCAAGTATTCTATCTCTTATGTCACAATCTGATGTTATACAAGATGCTTTATTAGTTAGTCTAGGCAAAAAAGATGCCAATGAAGCTTTAAATTCTTCTTATTTAGAAAACTATTTACAACAATGCAAAATGAATTACGACTACTTACAAAGCATTACACTTGTAAACAGGGATTATATTTTAGTTTCTTCTACAGAACCTCATATTCCTGGAAAAACAAGTGCATTAAAAAATTCCAGCGAACAACTTACACGCGATGATTTTTACATGGGTTCCGTATTTAACCGTCAAATAAATAATAGTACGATTCCAGTAATTGTAGTATATAAAACCGTTTATTATAATGATGAAATTATTGGTTTTTTAGTAGAAGAAATCCCTACTTCCTATTTTGATACTTTCCGTTATGGTTTGAATCTTACAGAAGGTTGTACCTTATATCTGACAGATAAAAATGGTTCGATTATTACTGCTGGTACTTCTGACCCCAATCATAATGTTCAAGAAATTTCTATTGCAAAAGAAAATTTACATGAGTTTACAGAAAAACAAACTTCTCTCGATTGGGAAAGCCAATCTTCTGGAATGGTAGAATATACCGTCCATAATATCGACTACCTTACCTATTATTCTAATGTTCCAGGTACTGATTGGAACATTTATATTAATGCAGATTTAAATTTTTGTTATAAAGCAACGGAACAACTCGAAGGTATCCTTTTAGTTTCCCTCTTTGTACTGACCCTTTGTTTATTACCATTAAATAATTATCTTTCTTTACGACTCACAAAAGCTTTAAAGTTAATTATGAACACATTAGAACAAGTACAAGAAACGAATAACTACTCGCTTCGAATCCATGCTCAAAGTAAAGATGAATTTGGTCAGCTTGCTGACCATATTGATGGACTTCTCTCTTATGTAGACCAAGGACGAAAAGCAGAGGAACAACAACGCCTCTCCCTGCAACAACAAGCAACCCATGACCCACTCACAGGCGTATATAATAAGTCTGCTATCAATGCCAATTTAGATAAAATGCTCCTGCAAGCTCCAAAAGATGCTCCTGTTATGGTAGGATTTATTGACATTGATAATTTTCGTAATTACAATACACTATATGGTCATACAGAAGGTGATTATGTACTACAATTTGTTGCAGAATCTCTCGAAAAATACCTCGGTAAAAATGTCGGCAGAAATGGCGGAGATGAATTTCTGTTTTGGGGTATTAAAGATGGGACAAATGAAGAGCTTGAAACTGCTATCCAAAAATTTTTAGCTACCGTAAACCGAGGACTTTACTCTGAAACTCATCATGTTACTATTGCTATTCCATGCAGTATTGGAATTACGATTGAAACCGCATCAAAAACAAATCGCAAAACGTTAATTCATCATGCAGACCAAGCAATGTATCATGCAAAACGTGCTGGTAAAAATCAATATTATATTATCAATAATTAAATAAGAAAACCATTAAAAAACAAGAGACCTTACTCGCTTTATATTTTTCTATAAAACAAATAA
>CALAEX010000184.1 GCA_937891165.1 uncultured Lachnospiraceae bacterium
AACGCTCACGTTTTTTGGCTACCATATCAAACCAAAGTGTTTCCTCCTCATAATAAATACCATTCTCATCAACGGGAACTGCCTTTACTGCAATCTTATTACCATTATCGGTAATCACATCCTTGATACTTTTGATGATAATGATGTATTTACCCGCAAACTGAATGCGAGTAGTGCTGAAATCAAATTTCAAAGCCATTGTTTCCTCCTTCTGCAATGGGTTCCTTTTCTCCAGTTCCTTGTCGGCACGTTCCCGAAAAAGCCTTTTCAAATTGTCCCCATTGCTCTTCTTATTAATTTAGTAGGTGTTTGCACTTCAAGGGTTGTACCTTCCCTATTAATGTGCTAAACTATGATTGTGGTTTCCGCTTTTTTGGAAACATGATAGCTATCATTAAGTGGATTTTAGCACCATATTCTCTGTATTACAATCGCTTATAGACATTTTGATTGTCTGCATGTTTCCATTTTTACGTGAACTACATCTTTTTTGGAAACCACAGAAGACCTATTCACAAACTTTGTCGACCCAATCCTAACCATGTGACTTTAAAGCGTGTTGACGTGATATCTGTTTTTGAGTTGACACTATTTTCAAGAAAAGAGGAAAACAAATGGAAGCAAACGAAAAATTATTAATATTAGACTATCTTAGAACTCTTATTAACAGCCTTATTGAGCAAGAAAAATACCTTTCATTGACTCAGCTTGCAAGAAAAATACAGATTAGATTTCCCAAAAACTTCAAAGAACCACCTACAAAGAGTACTATTCACAAATATATGACTCAAATTGGATACCGTTGCGATAAAAGCAGTCGGCAATATGTTCCATTGCAGGATATAGACATAGATGGTACACAACTTCATTGTTATGACCAGCCTTTTACAACGGTTATCAAAACAGCTCTCGCAGACTTAGAAAATATTAAACGAAGCATTATAACCGATTTTTATAGTGATATTATTCACATTCATTCAGAAAAAACTGATACGCATGGTGTATTAATTATCTACTCCACCAAGTATAACTTTTCTTCTTCATTTCTTAGGAAGTTAGAACACGATACTCAAGAACGTTACGGCGGCAACGAAAATGATGACTAGTCCTTAGTCAACCCAGTCTGCCCTTCTTTGCCTCACAGCGGTACCAGCTTACCATGCTCCTCCCTACTGTCAAGAGTCGCTTCGCTTCTTCTCTTGACAGCATGAACCCAGGAGCATGGTTTTGGTCGGCAGGGGCGACACCCTACGGGCAGACTGGTGGCAATGTGGCGATTGATTTCTACTTCTCCTCTTTACTAGCAGTCTTCTTACAAACAGTGTAGACGGCTACCGTAGCAGATACTCCAGAAATGAATGATGATACTGCACCTGCCGTCACTGCACTTACAATTGCTCCAAACAACATATTTTTCTTCTCCTTTCTTCCTTATCCAAAGATTGAATCACAGATACAGATGAGCCCAATTCCAAACATTGAACCTAAGATGAATGGTGTATATTCCATGTTATTTCCCTCCTTCCTCTACAGGATAGATAAGTACTATCTGAAAGTCAGACAATATGTACAACCTTTCCATCCATGTTACTTTTGTATGTTCCTGCGACAGACAGGTACATAGAAGATTCTCATACTCAAATTCATCTTCATTCAGATTGTAGTACGATAAGATTTCTTCTAGGTATTCTGTTTTAGTACCTGCTCTGTCAATCAGTGCCACATAACCACCTCGATAGTCGGGGTTTTTATTACCCTTATACTCTTCTTCCAGTATCTTCACGCAACGAAAAATTGCATCTACCACAGGTGTCATTCTCTCTAAGGTTTCTTTACCCTGAGACTCTGACAACCATCGGTAGATGCAACGAAAGTCTAACTCATTTGAGATTTTGTAATACATGATTTTACTATCCTCTCTGTCTTATGTAGTTTTTGGTAGTTCTACTACTTTTGTGCTTTTGGTTTTTGAGTTATCAACCTCTACTTCTTCACTCTCTTTCTTCTTGGAAATAGCTTTTGGTTTAATCTTCTTCAGTTCTACTACTTCAGCACTCTTCAAAAATTCTGCCGGACTGAATGGTCTAAGCTTCCATGTCAGATGAGTAGCTCTTATTCCTAGGTACAGCGGATGGACTGCTTCATTACCTTTTAGTGGTAGTCCATCACATGTGAATTGATAGCACCTTGCATTTGGATGCAGTTCCATGTACATCTTCATGATTCGTTCTTTTGCGTCTATAGCTGCTTTACAGGTTGACATAGAAGAACCCCACGCTACTATGAAAATGTATTCTTCAAAGTCTTTCTGCTTCATTAGATTCTCTATGTACTTAAGGTTTTCTTCGTCTACTTCAGCACCCCTACAGGACATTTTGCTACCTTTTACAATCTTACTGAACAGATTGATTACTTTTACCGATGATATCTGCAAATCATTCATTAGATGATTCGTCATGTGCATAGCTGTACTATCCATACGAAACAAATCCTGACCTGAAAAGGAGGGATAAAGCGTTAGTACAATCGCCTTATCCCCCTCTATTCCTTCCAGTGTCCTTGTGACACTATAGTTATGCAAGCCGTCATCAGAGTTTTCAATGGTAGTAGTTAGTTTACTGGTGTATGTCTTCATTCATTACCTCCGATTTCTCCAATATTCTTACAGTATTGGTCTCTTTTTCGTATAGGTAGATTTCTGTATCACTTAAAACTTCTTCTGGTGCAAGATGTGTTTTATTAGCAAATTTTACAATCTCCCAAAAGCCCTTTACTCTTTCTACATCAGCAGGGTATGGTACGACTATTACTTCCCAGATACTACTCGGCATGATTAAAAGCTTAGTAGACTTAAGACCATGCTTCTCTATGGCTCTACCAAAAACATCAGGAAACAGAAGTACTGACGCACCGTAGAACCTCATTTTATCCCTGCTTATCAGCATGAGGTTTTCTTCGTTTCCTAATTGTGCTTTCAGTTCTTCCCATTCATCATCTGGCTCTATAGCACCAGATAATACTTCTAAATAGGTATGTGTGGTGTATTCATTCTGTTCTCTGGCATTATTCATGGCTTTGTCAAAAAGCTCTTCCTCGGTGGTATTCCAATGTTTCAAAAAGCCATCCTTGACGGTCATTGAATAGCAGTTCCCTACAGTATCTTCTATTACCACCTTGTATATAACTGCTAAGTCCAAGTATTTTCTATGTGGCACGCTCTTTAGGAATTCCTCATTTTGAGAATAGTTGATGACCGCAGGGAAAATTCTGTTTACATTTTCTTCATACGACAGAAGTCGCTTTGTTTCCCCTTCAATGTGGTTTGTTGGTGCCGTGTACAGAAGCTGTAGCATCTGCTTAGCTATGTCTTCAACAGCAGTTCCGGAACAGAATTGTTCGTAGTAGGACTGCATATACAGCACCGGAGAGATCTTCTCTCCTTTTAAACAAACTGCATCCAAAGAAATCTGATTGTTGGCAAACGATTTTCTGAAACACAGCCCTCTTGACGAGGACTGCTCCTCCAAAGCAACCGTCAGCATTTGTACGTACTCTTCATAAGTTTTCATAGATTTATCCTCCTGTTTTTTTGTAATATATATTACATAATTAGAATATCTATTTAAGACTTCTTTAAGTACGATTTTGGTGGCTTTACAAAGCGTGTAGGGTATTCTGCGGTATTTGACGAATGTGAGGAATTAGAGTAGAATATAAAGAAATGTACAAATAAGAATTTTACGGTGAGATAGATTAAATATAAAGCTTTGAAAAAAAGAATAATCAGTATTTTTTTACTTTATTTTTTATTATATTGAGTCCTTTTAATTGGACACAAGAGCTGGTAAATTTAAAACAAATCTAACTAAGACTGGTAACCAAGAATCATTAGAGTAAATGAGAGTAAGCATAAGAAAGGTGGTAGATGATATGTGGGGATTATTATATCCACTAATAGTAGGCGGTGCAAAAGTAATAAAAGGAATACAAGACACAATAGAAAATGAAGAATTTAAACAAAAATACAGACATGATGATGCTGGAACTTATTACGATAACAAAATGCGATTACACGACCAAAAAACAGGACACATTGTTAGATATGAAAAAGATTTAAAAACAGGAGATGTTTATGTAAAAGATTGTGAAAACGGTCAAAGGCTTAGAAATTTAACTCAAAATGCAGTAGAGGCTCATTATCAAGAAGAGAGAAAAAAGTTTTTAGAAGGAAAAACAGCAAGAACATATGTCCAATATGGAAAAGATGAACATCGAAACGACAAATGCATAGGAGTGAGATATAAAGATTTAAAAACAGGAAAATTATATGTAATGAGAACGATTGATAGATATGGTTATGATGAGTTTTTTCGTAAAATAATGTTATATCCAATTTGTATCACATGTTTGATGGATGTTGAAACTGGTGAATTTATTAGACCTGCCGATAACGCTTTGTGTTATACCGAAGATTATAAAAAAGAAATTATGTATGAGGCAATAAAAAAAGAAAATGAAAAAAAGAAAAAGGCATTACAAAAAGAATATACACATCCAAGCACATATGATTTTGTTTTATATAGTTCGGATTTAGCAAATTCGCCAGGAATGGAATTGAGAGATGAAGATAATAATTATTTATTAAGCAAAGGGAAGAGGTTGATATAAATGTGGAGTTATAATACAAATATAGATTCAGAAATGAATTTTTTTTCATCTCATGATGAAACAGTATTTGCTATTATGTGTGTTATGAGATTTAAAGCAGTTACAAACGAAGTTCCCGACTATTATATTTATAAGGATGGAGAACATGTAGAAACATTAGAGGGAGATTATTTATATCAATTATATATTGAGAATGGAGGAAAAACGCTTGATGATGCAGAACAAGATTTGCAATCGAAATGGAATAGTGATTTAAAGATAAAGAAAGAACCTAGAAGGAAACAGATAGGTGGAAAATGTGTATTGATTAGTAGGGATAACATTATTATAGAGAATAATATTTCTTATAAAAGATTAGTATTAGAAACAATGGGGAAAAAAGGGATATTATTAAATGAGTTTGTGCTAGAACATGATAGTAAAATATTGCAGGAAGTTCTCTCTTCATTAACAGAACGAGAAAGTGATATATTGAAACTTTTATATGGAATATATAATTTAGAAGAAGGTGGTAAATCTCGAACAGAGGTTTCTCAACTGTATGGTGTAACTAGTGGAAGGATTGAACAAATAGAAGCAAAAGCTTTAAGAAAACTGCGACACCCTTTAAGAAATAGAGTTTTATTAGGCAAAAAAGTAATGAACAGTGGATGTGAAAAGAATATAGAATATTCCGATAAGCTTAAACATATACTGATAAATGATGTAGAAAAACTAATCAACATGTCAGACGCAGAATGTGTTTATCTTGATAAGATAATGGAAAGGTATAATATTAAGATTAATAACGAGTCAAAACTAAAAGGTGATTTAATGGATGTGGGTTTATCCATTAGAGCATACAATGGTTTGAGGCATGGTGGGATAGACGATTTAGAAACTTTATGGAATACTCCAGATACAAAACTTGAAAAACTAAGAAATGTAGGTAGCAAAACTTGCGAAGAAATAAAAGCATTAAAACGGAAATGTTTTGAATTAAATAAAAATGTTTTTACCACAATAGTACTTCGATTCAAGGGGGAAACGGTTAAATACAAATGTGCTGGACTTGAGGTAAAAGAGATTGCAAAAGAAATATTAGATGAGATTCAAAATATAGAGTCAAACAAAAAAGTATTGTTTGATATACAATTATCTTCACGCCTTTTAGAAATGTTATTAATAAAGGGATATTTCTTTTTTGAAGATGTTCTTGAAGATGCAATACTATTGATAGAACAGTTTGAAAACTGTGAATTAGTTGATATTGCAACCGAAATTAAAGAATTATTAGATACTGAAAAAAAGAAGAACACATCAGTATATTTGTATCCAGCAAAAAGTAACACATGCAAATTTATAAATAAAAATAATTGTACTTCTGCATCAGACTTTATATATAAAGCTCGTGAAATAGAAGATGAAGACATTCAAAATTTGGTGCGAGAATTAATAGATAATGAAATGGTATAAAAAATAATGCAAAATTTCA
>CALAEX010000185.1 GCA_937891165.1 uncultured Lachnospiraceae bacterium
TGGTGTCGCCGTGGATTGGGGTTCCTGGGTTTTGGTTGGTGTAGTCGCTGAAGACATTGACTTTGACTTTGATGGAGGGGATTTCAAAGGTGGTGTCGGTGCTAAACTGGTAAAGTTTACTGTTATTTGAACATTTTAAAAAGTTTCTTATTGGTATTATGTTTTGTATCCATTCTAGTGTGGATGAGGATACGCCTGATGGATAGTTGAATGATAATACTGTTTCTTTATCCTCCGAATCATCTTTAAAAGCTGCTGAAAATACTTCTTCATATGTTGCATACTTTCTAGTACCTTGTGGGGTATTTCCAACTTTAAATTTTGTTGATGAGATTGAATTTGCTCCTGTGAGATTATTCATTACTGTTGGTTGGTCAATTTTCTCATCTACGTTTACATAATCCTTTTTCCACTCTGGTAAGGTGAGTTCATCTGCACCTCTTAAGAGGATTGTGGTGTAATCAAATGATTGCTTTTGTGTGTCTGCGTCTGTGGTATCTCTTTCATTTTCTACCCAACCATATAGTTTTGCTGCAATCAAATTATTTCCGCCTAATGCTAACTTTAATGCTTCGTTGGCTTCAACTATTGTTGACCAGTCTGCATTTGTTGCTAAGATATTTGGATAATTTGATTGCTTTGTATTCTTAATGCTTAGACTTGTTTTTGCATCTGACCATGTAGGTGAACAATAAACTGTTTTTGTAAAGCAAGAAATACTGTGAATATGTTCGTCCATTCCACAAACAGTATAATCACTGATTCTAGTCAGCGTTTTGGCGTGGTCTGAACACTTATGATATTCTGTGCCGCAAGCATTTATAAATGTTCCACCATGACACACGCTACAACTGCTTGGTTTTGTATCGTATATCTTTGAGCATTGAACACATTTATATGCTGGAACCTTGTAATTCCCATAGACTGGCTTGATTGTGCTATTACTGCAACCATTACTACTTTTATGATTGGTAGATTTCTTTACTTTGTCTTTTGTGTTGCCTGTTGCATCACACTTTGAACATTTGTAACCTGTTAGTTCTTTACAGTTTTCATCTGAGTGTATATGCTCTTTGCCACATTTTGTTTCTTTACCATCATTACATTCATAAACTGTGTATTCTACTTCTTCGTAGCAGCCTCGATTATACATGTCTACCCATGGTTTATGTGGGTGTTCTATTTCTCCACAGTCAATTACTTTATGACCTGGGCATTGAGTGTGGGCTACAGATGTCCATTGGAATTGATTTAAGATAAGTTTTTGTGCTGTGTTGTTGGTGTTGGATGTGTTCAATCCTTGTTGGAAGTAAATTTGTTTGGTGATGTAGGACTCTGGAATTTCAAAGTCATAATCTTCTACTTCTGGGGCTGGGATTGTTATTGTGTTGGTGTAGAGGATGTAGAGATGCTTGTTTTTGCCTATCTCTGCTTTATCCTTTTCATCTAAAAAGAATTGCTTTGTTACATATGACTTATTACCATTCTTTTTAAGAGACGATAAACCTCTTATAATACTATTATAACCTGAGTCTCTATAATATCTTGAGTAGTCCTCACCATCTTCTGCTATTCCCCATTTTGAAATAGTATATCCCGTTTTAGTTGTCTCAGGTATCATTTGAATATTGCCTGTAGTATTTCTTGTTGTGAAAGCATCTATAAATTTATATGTCGTTGTACCTTCTAATGAATCTATTTCTAAATCAAAATATATTTTTGTAATGATATTAGTGCCTGTGGTATCCTTGCCATCTGTCTTTACTGTTTTCTCGGATGGTGCTGGTTTTTCTGATGTTCCATCATATGTATTAATGAAATCCATTCGAATTGTTTTGTTTAAAGCACCCATACCATGTGATAGCTTTTCATCATTTACTTCCTCATAACTTATTCTATGAGGTTTTGTTGTTTGTGGAATGGCTATTTTTCCTAAATCATCCTCTTGTAAAGTCATACAAAATGGAAGTGCTTCGTTTGTCCATTTCCAGTTGGCTCCACCTGTAGCACAACCTGTTTTTTCGTAAATATACTTTGACATATAAGTTGCTGTTGATTCTACTCTGATGACTTCACTAGTTCCATCAGTTTTTTCTTTTAATGCTGGTTTGACATTGGATGGATGAATGTAAGCATCAAAATCACCATCCACTTCTCCATCTAGTTCAACTGTGTTGACTGAGTCGCCCCATGTTTCGGTACCATAAACTGCGTTGACTGCAATTGGTTCTACTACAATATTAATGGTATCATAACGTCGTAACTGATTAATAACGTCATTTATTTCAGTTCCATCATTTGTATATTCCTTAAGTCCTACACGCAAAATGTATTCCCACATTTGGTAGCCCGTTGCATCTTCAGAGAAAAGCCAATCTGCTACTGCTTGACCGTTGCCTGACCATGCTCCTGTGTTATCATCCCATTTTACTGCATATGGTGCATTAGGATGCCAGATTTCTGCCTCACTTACCACAAAATTACTATTCTTTCTAAATGCACTATTATAATAATAGTACTTTAAATACATCTCATGTGTATTCCACTTCTTTATTTCTTCTTTATTTTTTTCATTAAATACTCTAATTATTATTGGTGCATCTGTTCTATTATTCAACCCTAATTCATCTGATGTAATTACTTTCCCATTGTTATCTACAAAATAAAACAAGAAGCCTGTTCGGGTTGTGGAACCTGCCCAGTGCAGTTTACCTACCTGAGAGCCGTAGCCGTGCTCTGCTTCGCCATTAAGTGAAGTTACATTGGACGAATCTGCGTAGGCGGTGATTGGGTATGTGAATTGGACTGCTGTTAGAATGATTAGCAGTGTTAGTAAATATTTGAGCAATCTTGGTTTGAATTTAGAATTGCTTGGTATTGTATTCATGTCTGCCTCCTTACTAATTTTTTAAAAATTGAAAATTTTTAAATTTTATTAGTGGAAGGCATAAGAAAAGGACACCTCACTGGGGTGGGTGTCCTTTTTGCGTTTATTAAAAAATAATAAATATTGTACTTATATCCTTTAATTTATGATTTCATGCAGAAATCAATTTTCAGTATCTTATTACCTTATGATTATCCATTTTTCTTAATATAATCACTAATATTTTTATATAATATATCCATTTCTTTCAATGAAACCTTTTCATCCATTCCGCTGTAAAGAACTGTTCGCTTTTTTATCTTTCCACCAAAATGTCCTTCTATAAATTCATTAAATTCTTTATTTTGTAACCACCTGTATTGTCTTTCGACAATGTTAGAATTACGCTTTACTTCAAATAGATATATCATATCATTTTTTTGCATAATCATATCTATCTCTTTACCTTTATGATTTAATTGTGTAACCACAACATCTTTTTCTGAGAACTTTGTCAAAAAACTAAGTAATACTTCATGCTCTATTAAATTTCCTTCTACGTCCTCCATAATTTTCTGTTGAAGTTTCTTCCTTACATCCAAAGGTATATTAAAAAATGACGGTGATTCTAAAAGCGCATTAATCAAAGAAATAGTCTGATTATATCTTAAACCTGGTTGAATAAACAATGGGACTTCTACTTTTTTTGTGCCTATATATCGAGTATACATTCTAATTACGCCAACATCAATGAGAAATTCTTTTAATTCTTCCACATACTCATCTGATATTTCTGCATCCCACTCTTTTACTATTGATAATTTATATCTAACACGTGTCTCCACTTCTTCTGTATCTAATGTGCTGTCAATATCGAATATGCTTTCAAGTAATTGTTTCGCTGAACCTAAATCTTCATTATGGTATGTTGAAGTTATAACATTTGCAGTTAATATCTCATTTGCTGATGAAATTGCTTGCTCAATTGCTTTTTTTAACAGCCCTCTCTCATTTAATTCTAGTACAAGCTGATGTTCTTTTCTATTATTAGCTCTCACTAACGAATTAATGATGTTGTTTGAAATTGCTGTATTAATATAATCTTTTGTTTTCTCTTCATTATAAAACACATCTGCTGGCATTACACCACCAATGCGAATATAATCTAAAATATTAGTACCAGGGTTTAAATACTCATATTCTTTATATCCAATATACGTAGTACTAATTTTTATCATCCTGTCATATAAATTATTCTGTCCTGCAAGTTCCAATACATATGAATCGGTCCCTGCTATTACAATGTGTACTCCTAACTTTGCATACTTATCTGCCAATAATGCTGATGACTGTATAAAACCATTTACAGCAGTTATTTCATCAATAAAAATGTATTCAAAGTTTTTCTTAATTATCAATTCTTCAAGAGTTGAATAAAACGAAGCCAAAGAATCATTTTCTGTTAAAGTTAAATATACAATTCTCTTATGTCCATCTCTTATTAATCTTTTAATTGCATGGTACATCATAACTGTTTTTCCAGTTCTTCTCAATCCATATAATGCACACACCTTACCATTACAAGGAGAATATAAAAAGCTCATTATATCTTTTATCAAGTAACGTTCTTTATAATCTCTTGTATTTTTCTCTATTAAATGCTTCAAATCTTTTCCGACAAAAAGATTCGTGCTAATATTATTACTATGTTTTATTCTTTCTTGTCTTCTAGGAATGGTTCTCAAATCAAAATCATTTTTACCCTCAATCTTCCCTGTACTCATATTAAATTTGGCATTAATAATACTTCCTGCCATAGCTAAACCTTGTACCTGTTCTATTGAGAGAATGAACTGCCTTCCTGTTCTTGTATCTAACACTTCATATTTTATTAATGTACTTCCGTTAAAAATTCTAGCTATTATCTCATACATATTAACACCACCTTTATACTTCTTTTCTTATTATACCGCGAACTATTGGAAATTACAAATCAGTGCTATTATAAAATTAAAGTTTTTTCCTTTAATTTTAAGGAATGTATTATGCTATTTTTACCAACTGTTGTTGTAAATGATAAAGCAGCAGATGATTTCAGCTGCTTTAACGCTGTGCCAATAGCACCATATCCTTGATTTCTTTAATGATTCCTATATCTGTAATTTTGATTTTACAACTACCTTTTTTATATTTGATTTTTACATATAGCTCCATTTCTCTTCGACACGTTATAATTATTTTAATTATACTGATTATTGCCGTAATTACTGACACTGCTATACATGCTGCTAACACAAAAAACAGTACTGTATCTTTTTCATCAATTACCCTCAAAGCTGGGTCATTTAATGAAGCAGATGGTGTACTAAAAACATAATCATAATATTGATTTCGCAGTTCTCTGTTCTCTGTATATGTGTTGAGTGCAATAAGTGTTACAAACAACGTGCCTATTGTAATTGCTAGCATAGCTAATATTGTTTTTATGCCGTACTTGCTTAGTGATTTTGTTACTTTTGTATTTATGACATCTTTGATATTGAATGTACGATTTTTACTATAATCATTGCTTCTGTAATAAACAGATTTATCTGTAACAAGCAAATCTGAATCTTCACTTGTAATAACTAATTGGGTCTGTTCAGTCTTATCTAACTTTAGTTGCTCCTGTTCTTCAAGCAGCACTTGTTTTCTTTCTTCTGCCAAATTTAAATTCTTCTCTTGCCTTAATTGATATTTACTCTTTCTCATAACTAATCTCCATTTACTAAATCTTTTAAAATAGAATCTCCTACTACTATTGCGTAATGATACTTGCAGTAATCTTCTTGATAAAGTTCTGTTTCTTCACATCCATCATATTTACATGTTTTTTCGAAGCTACATCCTGTAAATATTCCAGTTAATACTGTTACACACATTAATAATGCTAATACTCTCTTTTTCATTGTCTTTATCCTCCATAACTCATGTTCTAAAATTCAGAACAAATCTTTAATAAATATAAAATATTATCAATAAATGCTATTTCTGAAGTTCTCCCTATAATTAACAGCTATTGATAATATCAACATTAGCTATCACAATCTTTAAAATCTAAAGTCTCCATCATAATCACTATCTTCAGCTCCACCACCTTCTCCACCATATTCTATATCCTCAACACATTGGTCTTCGTCCACTAAAAATGGTCCTTTTTTATCACCTTTGTCTTTTGGCTCTTCTTTTGGTGGCTCTTCTTTTGGTGGCTCTTCCTTAGGTGGGTCCTGCTTTG
>CALAEX010000186.1 GCA_937891165.1 uncultured Lachnospiraceae bacterium
CATCGGTAAAAGCAGTGGTTGGTAATGATTATGTAGCCGCTTATGAGCATTTTGTAAACACAGGATTATTGCAAGGTTTAGAATCGAGTCCTGTTTTTAGTGTGAAGTATTACTTAGAGGCAAATCAGGATGTGGCTGGGGTTTTTGGCAAGGATTATGTGAAAGCGGCGAATCATTTTAATCAGAATGCATTGGCAGAAGGTAGAAGTGGTAGTGGAAATTTTGACTATACCGTATATAAGGATTGCAATACTGATGTAGCAGATTTATATGGGGATGAAATCAAAGGCTATTATATTCACTATATCAACCATGGTCGTGCGGAAGGTAGAACCGCAGGTCTTGGAACAAGTGGTGATAGTGGAAATACAGGTGGTAGTACTGAAATTGATGAAACTGCAGTTTCCTATCGTATTTTTGATGCAGAATTTTACTTAGAAAACTATCCAGAATTAAGACAAAGTGTAGGTACAGAAAAAAATGCACTTTATACTTATTGGATGGAAGAAGGAATTTCTTTAGGACAAAGTGCAAGTCCTATTTTTGACCCAGCAGAATATTTAACCATTAATCAAGATGTAGCGGAAGTCGTAGGACAAGATTATGAAGCTGCAACAAACCATTTCTTAAATTATGGTATTTATGAAGGTAGAAGTGGTAGTAGAGAATTTGACTATACTGTGTATCAGTATTGTAATAAAGATGTGGTAGAAGTTTTTGGAGATGACATTGTAGGTTATTATTTTCACTATGTGAATTATGGACGAGCAGAAAATCGAACGGCAACACTCGGTAGTAGCACTCCTACACCAAGTCCAACAGCTACCCCAACACCAACGGCAATACCAAGTCCAACAGCTACCCCAACACCAACGGCAATACCAAGCCCGACAGCAGTACCGAGTCCAACGCCAACGGCAAGACCAACTTCCGGTCCAATAATCAATGGAAAGGAAGGATATTTTAGATATAGAATACAGGGTGGAGAAGTGACAATTATTAAATTTATAGCTTCTAAGCAAATAACAGAGGTAGTAATACCAGAAGAAATTCAGGGTTATCCTGTGATTAGTATTGGAAAGGGTGCATTTTCTGGTAATAGAAATTTAATCAGTATTGAGATACCAGATGGTGTAGTAAGTATTGAATATGGTGCATTTAGGAGTTGTACTAAGTTAAATTATATTGGGATACCAAATAGTGTGGTAAGTATTGGTGATTCTGCATTTTTTGGATGTAGTAATTTAAGTGAGATACAGTTACCAGAGAGTGTAAGGAGTATTGGTAAGAGTGCATTTGCAAATTGTAAAAGTTTAAGGAGTATTCGTATTCCAAATAAGGTAACAAGTATTAGTGTACAAACATTTTCTGGTTGTAGTAGTTTAAGTGAGGTTATCATTCCAAAGAGTGTAATAAGTATTGAATCTGGTGCATTTCTTACATGTACAAGTTTAAGTTATATTGAGTTGCCAAATAGTGTGACAAGTATTGGGTCTAGGACATTTTCAAATTGTACAAGTTTAGAGGATATTTATATTCCAAATAGTGTGACAAGTATTGGGGTTGGTGCATTTTTTGGATGTACAAGTTTAGAGGATATTTATATTCCAGATAGTGTAACAACTATTGCAGAAAATGCATTTTACAATTGTAGTAATTTAACAGAAATTATAGTTGGAGAAAAAAATACAACATATAGTTCTAAAGATGGCATATTGTATGATAAAGACCAGACGATATTAGTATGTGTACCAGCGGGTAAAACATTAAATAACTATACAATATCAGAAGGAGTAACAACGATTAGTGGATATGCTTTTAATTGTTGTAAAAATTTAAGTACAGTAAGTATTCCAAAGAGTGTAACAAATATTGAAAGTGGTGCGTTTTATAATTGCAGTAATTTAACAGAAATTATAGTTGGAGAAAATAATACAGCATATAGTTCTAATGATGGAGTGTTGTATGATAAATACCAAAAAGCATTATTGTGTATGCCGGAAGGTAAGCAGATAAGTGAGTATCGTATCCCAAGTGGTGTGACTAGCATTGGTGCATATGCATTTAGTGGTTGTAGTAGCTTAAGTAGTATTAGTATTCCAAATAGCGTAACAAATATTGGGGACTCTGCATTTGAAGAATGTGAGAATTTAAGTGAAATTAAACTTCCAGAGAGTGTAACAAGCATTGGAGAGTATGCATTTTATAATTGTAGTAGTTTAAGTAGTATTAATATCCCAGAGGGTATGACAAGTATTCCATATGGAATATTTGAAGGATGTGAGAGTTTAAGTAATATGGAACTCCCAGAGAGTGTAACTAGTATTGGTGATTCTGCATTTTGGGGTTGTAATAATTTAAGTAGTATTAATATTCCAAAAAGCATAACTAGTATTGGTATATCTGCATTTGAAGGATGTGAGAGTTTAAGTAATATGGAACTCCCAGAGAATGTAACAAGTATTGGTTATTCTGCATTTGCGTATTGTAGTAGTTTAAGTAGTATTAATATCCCAGAGAGTATGACAAGTATTCCATATGGAATATTTGAAGGATGTGAGAGTTTAAGTGAAATCGAACTTCCAGAAAGCATAACAAATATTGAAGAATATGCATTTAGTGGTTGTAGTAGCTTAAGCAGTATAATTATTCCAAACGGTGTAACAAGTATTGAGGGTTCTGCCTTTTTGGGTTGTAGTAGTTTAAGTAGTATTACTATACCAAAGAGTGTAACAAGTATTGTAAATAGTGCATTTGAAGAATGTGAAAATCTTGTGATTATAACTCCTGCTGGTTCTTATGCTGAAACTTATGCAAAAGATTGGGAGATTCCTTATAAGAATAATTAAGTAAAATAGGTTTATAAAAAACATTCGCTACACTATTATATAGTAGAGCGAATGTTTTTTTTATGACAAAAGAATAGTTTTTCATTGGAAGTTTATTTATAGAAATAGCAATGGAAAAATGAATTGGAAAAAATTTTGTCGAAGAATGTGATTTATTTGCTTGCAAGAATAGGTGTGTGTGTGTAAAATAAGAGCGAAAGAAATTTTGAAAGGAAGTTGAAAGGATGTTATGAAAAAAACAAAATCAAAAGAGTTTAAAATGAGGGGAAGATTGATACCAAAATTATTTACTTGTATGAAGGGATACAGTAAAGCACAGTTTACAAAAGATATCGTAGCGGGTCTTTTAGTTGCTATTATTGCATTTCCGCTTTCGGTAGCACTTGCGATTTCTTCGGGGATGTCGCCAGAAACTGGTTTATATTCTGCAATTGTAGGTGGATTTTTTGTATCTGTATTTGGTGGTAGTAAAGTCAATATTGGTGGTGCGACAGCGGCAACCGTAATGACGGTATTTACGATTATTGAAGAATTTGGTTTAACAGGTTTAGCAGTTGCCTCGATAATTGCGGGATTTGTTTTAATTTTACTTGGATTACTGCGTGCAGGTGTTTTGCTTCGTTATATTCCAAGAACGATTACACTTGGATTTACAGCGGCAATTGCAATGGGGATTTTTTCTGGTCAGTTAAAAGGCTTTTTTGGATTGGAAATGGGTGCAATTCCAGTCAAAGTACTAGATAAATTTGCAGCGTATGCAAAAGTATTACATACGGTAGACATTCCAACTTTAGCAATTGGGTTACTTGCGATGATAGTGTTAGTAGTTTTACCAAAGATTTTACCAAAAGTACCAAATTCATTAGCGGCTATTTTGGTGACAACGCCAGTAGCTTTAGTAATGAAGCAATCGTTTAATATTGAAGTGGATACGATACGAAGTGTATATGGGGAATTACCTTCGCATTTTCCAATGCCAAAAATGCCAGAAGTGACTTGGCAGTTAGTAGAAAATGTATTGCCAAGTGCGATTACATTAGCTGTATTAATTGCGATTGTTTCTTTATTAGCGTGTGTAGTAACCGATGGTTTGATGGGAGAGCGTCATGATTCGAACCAAGAATTGATTGCTCAAGGTATTGCTAATATTTTTTGTGGTTTATTTGGGGCAGTACCAGTAGCTGGTGCAGTAGCAAGAGCATCGAACAGTGTGAAAAATGGTGGTCGTACTCCAATTGCGGGTATTGTACATAGTATTGGTGTAACTATTATTTTACTTTGTATGATGCCACTGGCTGGTTATATTCCAATGCCAACACTTGCGGCTATTTTAATTTTAGTAGCCTACAATATGAGTAACTGGAGAGAAATTGTATCCATTGCAAAAAATGCACCAAAGTCCGATTTTATTGTATTGATTGGAGCACTTGTTTCAGGTATTGTAGTAGATTTATTATTTGCCGTAGAGCTTGGTATCTTTTTAGCAGCCATTTTATTCTTAAGAAAGATTTCTAATGTCACTACAATTCGTCAATGGAAAGAAGTAGAAAGTTTTGGTGCTAGTCAAGGAGAAAATATGGCATATAAGCCAATTCCAAAACATACGCTCGTATATGAAATAGAAGGTCCTGTAGTTTTTGCAACGGTAGATGTTTTAACGGAAAAAGTAATATCAACAATCACAAGAGAAACAGAAGTCATTGTTGTTCGTATGAGAAGTGTTTCTTCTATAGATATTACAGCGATTCGTGCATGGGAAAATGCGTTACAGATGTGTAAAGTAAGAAATATCACATTAATTTTTTCTCATGTTATGGAATATCCATATAGTGTAATGGAAAAATCAAAGTTTGTAGAAAAAGTAGGAAAAGAAAATTTCTGTGCCCATATTGATGCAGCGTTGTTGCGTGCAGAGCAAATAGTATCTGATAAGAAAGAAAACAAATAGAAAGGATAAGGGTAGAATGCAGGTAGTAAAAAAGGGAATCAAGTTAATACTAAGTGTCATGGGAATTGTTCTCTTTTGTGCCTGCACAAGGAATGTTCCAGTGAGTGTAGTGCCAGTAGGAACGCCAACAACGACAGCAGTCCCATCACCAACATCATCAGTAACAGTGACTACTGTACCAACAGAAGCAGTAATAACTCCAACACCAACAAATATACCAACGGCGGATTTGACACCATTACCAACACCAACATTAAAACCAACAAAATTGCCAGACGCAACAGTTACAAAAGAACCAACTTCTACAAGTGTACCAACGGCAACGAAAACTCCAACGATCACTAAACCACCAACGGAAACTACTACACTGCCACCAACGAAAGCACCTACCATTACGGTAGAGGGAAGCACGGTAATAACACCAGAAATGTTAGTTGCGAATGGATGGCAGAGTATGTTAGATATTAGTCAAACATTTTATGTGATATTTTCCGAATGCTTTAATGATTCTAAAGTGACAAAAGGTGAAAATACATTAGAAATTTCTTATACAAGTACACAAGAAGAAGAGATACAATTTCAGGTGTTATATTTGATGCAACAGACATTAGAGGATATGTTGGATGTTTTAATAGAGCAGGATGGAATTGTTTTGGAGGAGAATATAGCAGAGAAAAGTATTTCTTATGAAATAGAAAAAGAAGATATGGTATATCGAGGAGTTATTTTAGAACAAGAGTATCAAAAGGAACTTTTAGGGGATATTTTTGGAGAAGGGAATAGTATTATAGGAACGATGCAAGTTATTTTTGCATATCCAAAAGAGCAACAGTCAAAGTATGAAACCGAAGAATTTAGTTATTATGTTGTGCGGATTCCATAGAAAGGAAGAAAGCGTATGTCAGATAAACTGGAACAGATTATGAAAAAGATACATGTATATCTTGCGAATTGTGAGGAAAGTCCATATTCCCAAAAGGATTTGATTGTGTCGAAGGAGCGTATTTTTGCTTTATTAGAAGAATTAAATTATGCAGTATATGGAGCAATGGAAGATTATGAACTTACAGAAAGTGCAAGAGAAAGAGGAATTGCTCAAGCAGAGCGAAAGGCTGCAGAAATCAAAGCAGAGGCTTTACGTCATTCCGAGGAGGTACATGCAGCCTCTCTTTTGCATGCACAAGAATCAATTTCTGATATGAAAAGTGCATTGAAATATATGCAGGAAAAAGTGAGATTAGAATATGAATTGTTATTGATGAATTATGAAGAAAAGTTAAATTTCTTAGAAAAGGATTCTTTGGAAATTATATCACAGTTGCAAACAATGAATGATGCAAAATATTATCTTCGTTTGATTGAAGATATAAAACATAAACATCATAAAATGGAAGAATTAGAACAACAGGAAGAAAAAGAAGTACAACCAAAAGCTTCGAAAAATGTAGGAAGTGTTGGGGGTAGTATGGGTTCTGATGAAGAATATCTAGAGCCATTAGATGAATTTGAGACAAAATTGGGTGGTTCAATTATTGTAGAGGTACATGATACTCCAAGAATGCCGACTGGATTTAAAAAGACAAAGAAGAAGAAAAAAGGAAAAGATATTGTTGGAGGAGAAGCTCAAATTAGTTCGCAAGAGTTAGATGCAGAGTATTTTGCTTTTCAAGAAGAACAACAAGCACTAGAACAAGGGAAATCCAATGGGTTAGAAGGAGAAAAAGAGGAAGTTTCGATTAAAGATGCGTTTCGTATGCTTGGTTTTGGAAATAAAAAAGGAAAATAAAAAAGGAAGTCAAAAGACTTCCTTTAAAAATATAATGCGGAAAAAGGGACTTGAACCCTCACGGTCGTAGACCACATGATCCTTAGTCATGCCTGTCTGCCAATTCCAGCATTTCCGCATCTTCTTAGGTATTTCCTAAGCACAGTTAGCATTATACAACATAATATTTATTTTGTAAACCCCTAAATTAAAAATTTTTTAAAAATTTTGTCATAAAATAAAATCCCTTTAAATAGAGTGTTTCATTTTATAATTCGGGAATATAAACTCCATCCGTTTGTTCAATAAACTTTAGGTCATAGGCAGTACAGTATCCATTTAGTTTTTCCATAATCCGTTTTGCTTCTTCTCCTGTTTGTGGAGTAGGTTGATAGTTGTTTCGGTCAGTGACAGAAGATATACTACATGGAATTACTTCTACTTGATTATCAGGAGTAAGTATTCCATCAATAAAAGTAAATGTTTGACGGAAAATAATCGTGTCTTTATCTTTGGGATTAGTATTACCTCCAAAGCAAAAGTTGCCTAAACTATAAACGATATAACTATCTTTATATTTTTCAATTGGTTGAAGGACATGAGGATGATGTCCAATCACTAAATTAGAACCACTATCAATGGCATAATAAGCAAGTTTTTGTTGTTCAGCGGTAATAGTTGTAGAGCGTTCCACTCCCCAATGAAAAGAAGTAATAATTAAATCTACATTTTCTGCTTTTGCTTTTGCAATCGTTGTATCTAATAGTTTTTTAGAACCATCTAACCCATTTCGGTAAGCATAAATAGAAATGAAAGCTATTTTTTTCTCTTTGATTGTAGTATAACTTACAATATCGTCGTATGAATATAGAATATTTGCTTTGGTTAAGATATTTCTTGTATCATAGTGACTTTCTGTACCATAATCAAAACTATGATTATTGGCAAGACATACCGCTTCTACAGAGCCAAGCGTAAGTATATTAACATAAGAAGGGTCACCACGGAATGCATAAGTTTTATCCTTTCTTGTGCCACCAGAAGAAAGAACCCCCTCTAAATTTATTAAAGTAAGGTCATCACTAGAGAAATAAGGTAATACATTGGCAAAAAAGTAAGCATCATCCTGTACTTGGTCGTAAACGGCATAAAAGTTACGAGTAGAGTTTTGATTGATTACATCACTTCCTAATGTAACATCACCAGCAAAAGAAAAGGTAAGTTTTGTTATGACAGGTGTAGGAGTAGAAGTGCAAGTTGGGGTTGGTGTTGTTGTGAGAAGAGGATGAAGCCATAAATATTCTGCTGAATACTCTATATTTGTTGGCGTAGGTGTTAAAGTAGGAGTTGGTGTAGGAGTATTAGTCATAGTAGGAGAAGGTGATGTAGGAGTAATCGTAATCTCTTCTTCTGCCTTTATATTAAGATTTGGGGACTGACATCCACAAAAAGAAAAAAGACTAATTGCTGTGAAGGTACAAAGAAATAATTTTTTTAATGGAAACATAATAATTCTCCTTCAATTTTTGCTTTGTAAAATGAAAAAACAGACGAGAAAACCCGTCTGCTCAAGTATCAATGCAGATAAGGGGACTTGAACCCCTATCCAAGTACATGGACATGAACCTGAATCATGCGCGTCTGCCAATTCCGCCACATCTGCAAGTTACCCATAAAATATACCATTAAAAGAGAGGTTTGTCAATCATTTATTTTTTTGTTGGAGTTTTATTGAAATCATGCTATAATAAAAGATAAGCAACTAAAAGTTGCCATTTATTATTGCATAGTTGGAGGAGCAATGGAATTACAAGAATTATACCAAAAGATAGGGTTACAAAAGGAAATAGTAGAACAATTAATACAAATAGAAAAAGAGTTTGATTTAGTTCAAGTAGAAAAGTTTTTGGACGGAATGTTACAAGAAGAAACGGCAGAAAAATCGTATACGGACTTATCTCATTATTTGCAAGAAGATAAGGGCAATATGAAGATGTTATATTGTCAATTGGAGTGTGCAAGAAGAACTTATGAAAGATACCAAAAGTTACAAATTCCAGAGAATATCTATATAGATACTATGAAGTGTTTTACACGTTTTGCAGAAGAATGTAATAAGAAAAATGGAGCTTATTTTTTTGACCGTGGTTGGTGGACATATCGCCAAATTAGTATGAGATTATTTCGGATTGGTGTTTTAGAATATGAATTATTAAAGAAAGAGGGAATAAAACGAATTAGTATTCATATTCCATCGGATGCAGAGTTAAAAAAAGCACAAGTAGATGTTTCTTTTCGGGAAGCGAAATCATTCTTACATCAATTTTATCCGGCGTATGAAACGGTCGTATTTTTCTGTGAATCATGGTTGTTATCTCCTATTTTGGAGAAATTATTATCAAAAGAATCGAATATTTTAAGTTTCCAACAAAGATTTGAAATTACAAAAGTATATCCAGAACCAAAAGATTTTTTAGAGTGGTTATTTCAGTGTTCTGATGCTGTTACATATGGAGAACAAGCTATTGTGTATGAGCAGTTGCCAGAGAATACTTCTTTGCAACGAAAAGCGAAACAATGGTTATTGCAAGGAGGAACTATCGGAGTTGCTTATGGCGAATTAAAAGAAAGTTAAAAAGGTCAGAAAGGAGGGCATTTTATGAGGCTCATTCTTTTGACAGATGATAATAAGGCGATTGCTGAACAAATAGAAGAACTATTGAGAGAGGAAAAGTATATAGTAACTATATCAGATTGGAATGGACTTTCTATTACTTTTGTAAAACAAAAAGAACAAGAGTTTTTAGAAGAAAAAGTAGTAGTCAAGCAAGTGATAGAACAAATAAATCAAAACTCTTGTTTAGAAAAGTGGAATGTATTGATGTTTGATGAAATTTGTATGGACTTGTTGACACATGAAGTAACAATACAACAGAAGTTAATCAAATTAACAAAAACAGAATATGCTATTTTGAAGCTTTTTTTACAACATCCATTACAAGTTTTGCAAAAAGAAAAGATTTTAGGAAATCATACATTAGATTGCATAGATAATTCTTTGAAAGTACATATTAGTAATTTGAGAAAAAAGTTAAAAGAAGCGACAGGGAAAGATTATATTGAATCTGTGAGAGGGGTTGGCTTTATGTTAGTCTATCCAAATGCAAGGTAAAATGGAGGTTTTATGTGTACAGCAATTAACTTTAAAACAAAAGACCATTATTTTGGACGTAACTTAGATTTAGAATGCTCTTATCAAGAAACAGTAACGATTACTCCAAGACATTATTCATTTTTCTTTCAGAAAATGGGGCAGATGGAAATACATTATGCCATAATTGGAATGGCATATGTAGTAGAAGGATATCCATTATATTATGATGCAACAAATGAAAAAGGGGTTAGTATTGCGGGACTTCGGTTTGCTGGAAATGCATTTTATCCAGAGGAAGTAGAGGGAAAAGAGAATGTATCTCCGTTTGAGTTAATTCCTTGGATATTATCTCAGTGTGCAAATATGATAGAAGTAAAACAATTATTACATGGTCTAAATTTACTAAATTTACCATTTAGTAAAGAATTGCCATTGACTCCGTTGCATTGGATGATTTCGTATAAAGAGGAATCCATTGTGCTAGAGTCTACCAAAGATGGATTAAAAGTTTATGAAAATCCTGTGGGTGTTTTGACGAATAATCCTCCGTTTGAGTTACAATTATGGAATCTTTCTAATTATATGGGATTGACGAGAGAGGTACAGCAAAATCGTTTTTCGGAAAAATTGAAATTAGAAGAATATAGTCGAGGTATGGGAGCAATGGGACTTCCGGGAGATTTATCTTCGGCTTCTCGTTTTGTAAGGGCAGCATTTGTATTACAAAATTCTGTATCAGGAGAATCTGAAGAAGAAAGTGTTGGACAATTCTTTCATATACTTAGTTCTGTGGAACAGCAACGAGGATGTGTTAAATTAGAAGATAAGTTTGAAATCTCGGTTTATTCTTCTTGTTGTAATACGGATAAGGGAATTTATTATTATGTCACTTATGGGAATCGACAAATTATGGCAGTAGATATGTGGAAAGAAGACCTAGAAGGAAAAACAGTAATAACTTATCCCCTAATAGAAAAACAGCAAATTTGTATACAAAACTAGAGAAAAATTATAATTTTCTTAGTAAAGATGTCTTTTAATAACAAAAAGAGAATGATTTTATTATAAAAAAAGTGAAAACAATAATTGAAATGTGGGTTTAATTAGTGTAGAATATACATGGTAGGTTTTAAAAAGAGAAGATGATTTGAGGAAAAAACAGATTATTAAAAAATACGGAGGGATTTGCAATGGAAGATAATGGGGTTAAGTACAAAAATGGTCAAGCAGCCCAAATGAAAAAATTGGCGATTAGAATGGCAATTACTTTGGGAATTGGTGCAATTTTATTAGTTTTAGCTATAGTATCTAGCTTAATGCTTACAAAAGCACAAGAATCCGAATTAGCAGTAACGATGGCATTGAATCAATACCGAATGGCTTCTAAGGGTTTGACAGAGAATGTACAGTATTATGCTTTTAAGGGAAGCGAAATATATTATGAAAATTATATGAATGAATTAGAAGTAGATAAAAATAGAGATGCTGCTTTAAAGATTTTAAAGAAAGAAGGTATTACAAGTGCTGAACAAAAAGTATTAGACCAGATTGCAGGTTTATCTGATGGGCTTGTACCGTTAGAGGAAGAAGCATTAAAGGCAGCAAAAAATAGAAATTTTCTTGCAGCACAACTAAAAGTGTTTGGCGATGAATATATGGCAGTTACTCAAGAAATTAATGAGTTAACAGATAAAGTTATTAATACGATTCAAAAAAGAATGTCAAAAACTTGTGATACTTATATGACTCTTCAATATTCTTGTATTGGGTTGTTTGTAATGGCAATTTTTGCAGTTGCTATTATGTCATTTAAAGTAGCTAAATTTGCAACGAAAGAATTATTAGACCCAATTAAGAAAGTTTCAGAACAGATGACATATCTTTCTAAGGGCGATTTTTCTAAGGAATTAGCTTTAGAAGAAAATGATACAGAAGTAGGAACTATGGTAACAGCCATTGATTTCATGAAAAAGAACATGAATGATATGATTGGAGAAATTTCCGAAGTTTTAGAGCAGATGGCTGGCGGAGATTATCGTGTAGAAATTCGTAAGACTTATGTGGGTGAATTTTCTCGAATCAAAGAGTCTATGCTTGTAATTACAGAAAAGATGAAAGAAACATTAGCTACATTAAAGGCTTCTTCCGAACAGATTAATATTGGTTCCGAACAGCTTGCTTGTGCAGCACAGGATTTAGCAAATGGTAGTACAACACAGTCTCAACAAATGTCAGAATTAGTGAATGTCATGAAAGCAATGTCTCATGATATGGATAAAAATGCAATGGAAGCAAGAGAATCGATTGACCTTGCAGCAAAAGCTAGTAAGGCAGTAAATCAGAGTAATGCAAAGATGGAAGAATTAAAGGAAGCCATTCAAGAAATTAGTCGTTGTTCAGAACAAATTGGTACAATTATCAATACGATTGAAGATATTGCTTCTCAAACAAATTTATTGTCCTTGAATGCAGCAATTGAAGCTGCAAGAGCTGGAGAAGCTGGTAGAGGTTTTGCAGTCGTAGCAGACCAAGTCAAGAATTTGGCAGAGGAATCTTCAGCAGCATCTGGTAGAACAACAAAGCTCATTGAGACAACATTGTTAGCGGTAGAAAAAGGTATTACTTTAGCAGAAGAAACAGTAACTAATATGGACGAGGTTATGTCTTGTACGGTAGCAACTACAGATATGATGAATCAGATTGCAGAAATGTTAGAAGGTGAAGTACAAAATATTCGTTCTATTAACGAAACAATAGCAAATGTGACAGAAATTGTAGATAGTAATTCTGCAACTTCGGAAGAAACTGCCGCAGTAAGTGAAGAACAGAAAGCTCAAGTAGAAACCATGGCACAGTTGATTAGTTATTTTAAAGTTTAATAATTGATTTTTATTAACAAGTGGCTATCGGAAAATAAAATCAATCTAGGTAAAGTTCTTGATTTATTTGATATCTGATAAGGACCGTAAAGAAACGGCAGTCCTTGGCGAGGTTTTTTCGAATCTAGTACTGCTCTGTTTCGTCCCGAGCAAGAGCGTGTCCTAGCAGATATTCAAATAAATCAAAGCTTTTATCTATTTTCCGATAACCCCTTGTTATTTTTTATTATAGTTTCGTGGACCATTCGGAACAATCAATTACTTTAGTAGCAAAGCTTTCATAAAAATCAGGTTCATGACAAATAAGGATAATACTACCTTTATAAGCAGTTAAAGCACGTTTTAGTTCCTCTTTGGCATCTACATCTAAGTGATTCGTTGGTTCGTCTAAAAGAAGTACATTGGTTTCTTTGTTAATCAATTTACAGAGGCGAACTTTAGCTTGTTCTCCACCAGAGAGAACACGAACTTGGCTTTCGATATGTTTTGTTGTAAGACCACATTTTGCTAGAGCAGAACGTACTTCGTATTGTGTAAAAGAAGGAAATTCATTCCAAATTTCTTCAATACAAGTATTATTTTTACCACCTGACATTTCTTGTTCAAAGTAACCAGTGTATAAATAATCTCCTAATGTTACCTTTCCTGAAATAGAAGGAATTAAACCAAGTATACTCTTTAATAACGTAGTTTTTCCAATTCCGTTTGCACCTTTTAAGACAAGTTTATCGCCACGTTCCATCGAAAAATTGATTGGAGTAGAAAGTGGTTCGTCATATCCAATGACTAATTGTTCGGTTTGGAAAATGTAACGTCCTGCCGCACGGGCTTCTTTAAAGTGAAATTCTGGTTTGATACGTTCTGGAGCAAGTTCAATGACTTCCATCTTATCTAGTTTCTTTTGACGGGACATTGCCATATTTCTAGTGGCAACTCTTGCTTTATTTCTAGCAACGAAGTCTTTTAATTCACTAATTTCTTGTTGTTGGCGTTTGTAAGCTGCTTCTAATTGACTGCGACGCATTTCATATACTTCCATAAATTTATTATAGTCACCAACATAACGTGTAATTTCAGCATTTTCTACATGATAAATTAAGTTTACTACACTATTTAAAAATGGAATATCGTGAGAAATTAAGATAAAAGCATTTTCATAGTTTTGTAAGTAACGTTTTAACCATTCAATGTGGGTGACATCTAAATAGTTGGTTGGCTCGTCTAGCAGTAAAATGTCTGGTTTTTCTAACAATAACTTCCCAAGTAGTACTTTGGTACGTTGACCACCAGAAAGTTCGGTCACATCTTTATCCAAACCAATTTCTTCTAAACCAAGAGCACGACCAACTTCTTCTACTTTTGGGTCAATGTTATAAAAATCATGGGACTCTAATAAATCTTGCAGTGTTCCAACTTCTTCCATAAGTTCATTCATTTTTTCTTCTGTTACATCACCCATAGAGCCATAAATTTCATTGATTTTTTCTTCTATTTCAAATAAGAAATTAAAAGCGGAGGTTAGCACATCACGAATTGTCATACCAGCAGATAAAACAGAATGTTGGTCTAAATATCCAACACGAACGTGTTTATTCCATTCAATCGTGCCTTCATCTGGCATTAGTTTACCTGTAATAATATTAAAAAAAGTAGATTTTCCTTCTCCGTTCGCACCAATTAGACCAATATGTTCTCCTTTTAAAAGACGGAATGTTACATCATGGTAAATCATACGGTCACCAAACCCATGAGAAAGGTGGGATACATTTAAGATACTCATTATGATTTTTGCTCCTTTTTGTTTTCTAGTAGGGTAAAATTTTGTACTTATTATAAAGGAAGAAGAAAGGAAAAACAAGAGGAAAGGTTTACACTTCTTGTTATCTTTGTGAATATATTAGTAATAATTAAAGGATGGGAGCATAAATATGTATTTTGAGAATATTCGACCAGAGGATATCTTTCGCCATCGTATGAATGGGAGAGGAATTTTAATAGATTTGCGGGCACAAGAAGATTACGCTGTTGGACACATTCCGGGGGCAATCAATATTCCGTATGCACAGTTGCAAGAGAGTATGTCAGAATTGAGAAAGATGGTAATACAAAGTTCCCAAAGAAATGGGAGTGCTGTAATTATTGTTTATTGTGACCGTGGAAATACAAGTCTAAGGGCATCCAAAGATTTATATAGAGCAGGATTTCGTGTAAAAAATGTATATGGAGGAATGTCTAGATATAGAGGACCTGTTGTACATTCTTGAATTTTATTGTACTTTAACTATAAGTTTTAATTGACGATACGAATAAAAGTGGATAGAATAGGGGAATAAAAACAGATAAATAAGATATAAGAAAACCTATGTAAAATATTGATTT
>CALAEX010000187.1 GCA_937891165.1 uncultured Lachnospiraceae bacterium
CGTACGGTTCAATGAGAGGGAAATAACATATGCTGTTATTTCTCTACTCTATTTTGTGTAGTTAGAAAATATCAATTAACTGATACATAACAACAAAGTGACATAAACTTCCAGCTAATACAAAGAGATGAAAAATTTCATGTGAGCCAAAATTTTTATGCAATTGATTGAAAATAGGAAATTTACAAGCATAAATAATGCCACCTATCGTATAAATAATACCACCAGCGAGAAGCCAAATAAAGGCTGTTGGATTCATGAGTGCAATAATATCGGAAAAGGAAAGTACACATAACCATCCCATTGTAATATATAAAATAGAAGAAACCCATTTTGGACAGTTAATAAAAAAGATACATTGCAAAATACCAAGAAAAGCAACGGACCAAACAAGGAAGAAAAGATATATGCCACTAGATTCCCTTAATGTAATTAAGCAAACAGGAGTATAAGTTCCTGCAATTAAAACATAAATCATAATGTGGTCTATTTTTTTTAAAATTCGGTTTCCATATTCAGATAAGTTAAACGTATGATAAATGGTACTAGCCGAGTAGAGTAAAAACATACTGACTACAAAAATTCCAAGGGAAACAAAATAAATGGGCTGTTCATCTCTGACTGCTTTCCATAATAAAGGAAATGCTGCGAATATGACCATGAGTATTCCGAGAAAATGAGTAAAAGCACTTCCAGGTTCTTTTGGATGAGTGATGTTTTGATGAAATGTTTCTTTTGACATAAGAAAATTCCTTTCTTTTTTTAATAAAGTTTGTTATTCTATATTTTCTACTATATAAAGTGAATAGAGAATATTTAATTTTATATAGATGACAAAATATAGTTTTTATAAATATTATATGTAGTTTTAAAAACTATATGATTGGTAATTTAATACTACTACATATTTTCAAAAAAATCAAGCTTTATTATAAAATCCTTGCAAGTTTTTTTGTTTCTAAGTAAAATAGGAGTAAATGATAATATGGAGGAAATGATATGGAGATTCAATTAGGAGATATTGTAACATTAAAAAAAGAACATCCTTGTGGAAGTAAGGAGTGGGAAGTACTTCGTGTAGGGATGGATTTTAGAATTAAGTGTATAGGATGTAACCGTCAAGTGATGATACCAAGAAAGCAGTTAGAAAAAAGTATAAAAAAGATAGTATCTAGGGTAGAAAAAAATGAAGAATAAGCTTGGGATTTTTAGTTGTATTTCGATTTTTTGTATTATACTATTTTTGGTAGGATTAAACAAAGAAAATCAAAGTTTTTCGGCAATGGTGTTGGAAGATGAAAAGAACATCAATACATTTATTCCAATGCCAACAGTAACATCAACTATAACACTAACACCTATAGTAACATTGACTCCAACTCCCACACCAAAACCATCTGTGACATTAAAAATGGTTGGGGATATTTTATTGCATACTAGAATTTTAAACTATAGTAAGCAAGAGGATGCCACTTACAATTTTAATACAATATTTGAAAATGTGATAGAACAGATAGAAGAAGCAGATATCGCCTTAGTCAATCAAGAAGTGATTTTAGGTGGAACAAAATTGGGAATTTCCGGTTATCCACAATTTAATGCACCGTATGAAGTAGGAGATGCATTAGTAAAGGCTGGTTTTGATGTTGTGTTACATAGTACAAATCATGCATTAGATAAAGGAAAGAAAGGGTTACTTTCTTGTCTTTCTTTTTGGGAGGAAACGTATCCAGAAATTGGAGTATTAGGGATTCAAGATAGTGCCAAAGAACAGGAAGAACTTTATATAATAGAAGTAAATGGAATTCGGATTGCCATTTTGAATTACACATATGGAACAAATGGAATTGCATTACCAAAGGATATGCCATATGCTGTCAATTTGTTAGAGGAAAAACGTGTGATAGAAGATTTAAAAGAAGCAGAGAAAGAGGCAGATTTTACAGTAGTTTGTCCACATTGGGGAACAGAATATCGCTTAACACCTGATAGTAGTCAGGAAAAATGGACTCAAATCTTTTTAAAGAATGGAGCAGATTTAGTGTTAGGTACACATCCTCACGTTATTGAGCCAATGGAATGGGTGGAAGATGAAGAAACGGGAAATAAAATGCTTGTCTATTATTCTCTTGGAAATTTTGTAAATTGGACTTCAGGAAAAGGAGAAAAAGTAGCTAATCGAATGGTGGGAGGTTTAGCTGATATTACTATTGAACTAGATGAACAAGGAGAGGCTTTTATTGCAGATTATGGCGTAGAAGCAGTAGTGTGTCATGTAGAATCAAAAGTAAATGGAATTACAGTATATTTATTATCAGAATATACGGAAGAATTAGCAAAAAGAAATGAGATTAAAAAGCAAGATGGAAACTTTTCTTTAGAATATTGTATTGATTTATGCAACCGTATTTGGGGAGAATTGTGGGAGTAGAGTGAAAAAACTATAGAGTTTATGCTAAGTTTATGATATAATATAAAAGATTATATTTTGTAAAAAATGAGATGTTATAATAGATAATTTTATAAAAATGATATGAGATTTAGGAGGATAATCGCAATGATGGTAGGAAAAGATAAGAAATTAGTACAAAAAATTTCGCAGTTGCGTTCCTTAAATGGTGCAAATGGTTCAGAAGAACTATTATCTGTTCATTCTAGATTGATAAAAGGTAGAACAGAGTTTGAGAATGTAATGACAGGAACATTACTTTCTGCTATGAGTATCAGCAATTTGGATTTAGCAGTTAGTAATGGAGTAGAAGATTTAAAAGAGATTAGTCATAATTTAGCAGATACGGCAAATGATTTAAATAATATTTCAGCAGAAACCGCAAATATTACAAAAGAAGTAGCACAAGCACATGACTTTTTAGCACAATCTATTACTGAAATTTCAGGGGATACGCAAGAGTGTTTACAAGCCATTGAAAAAAGTGAAGAAAATATTGAATCAATTGAAAAAATTTCTGCTCATGCAGAACAAGATTCTAAAAAAATGCAGGAAGATATGTCAGAATTAATGTCTGTTATTACACAAATGCAGGCAGTGATTACTTCTATCAATTCTATTTCTGGACAGACAAACTTATTGGCTTTAAATGCTTCAATTGAGGCAGCAAGAGCAGGAGAAGCAGGAGCGGGTTTTGCTGTAGTAGCAGAAGAGATTCGTCAGTTAGCAGAAGAAACAAAAGTATTAACGAATAATATGGCAAATTTCCTTGGAAATATTCAGAGTGCTTCTAAAAAGAGTGTAGAAAGTGTGGAAACTACAGTGTCTTCTTTACATGAAATCAATGAAAATTTAGTAATGATTATAGAGGGTAATGTAGAAAATAGAAAACGTTTACAAGCTATTAATGAAAACTTAACGAATATTGCAGCTAGTAGTGAAGAAATTAGTAGTTCTATGAATGAAGTAGAAAATCATGCAGCACAGTTGGACGAGCGAGTAGCTAGTATGAATGAAGATTCTCAACACTTAAAATCTGTCAGTGGACATTTAGAAAAAGTTGTGAAGCCAATGGTGGAAATTGAAGAAAAATTGAGAGCAACAAATAAAAAGATTGGTGCTATGTCATTGGATGCATTTTATATGCCAAGTAATCAAGTATTTATTACAAATGTTAGAAATGCGATTACGGCTCATAAAAATTGGTTAATGTCTTTAGATGCGATGATAAAATCAGGAGAAGTAAGACCATTACAGACGAATGACCATCGCTGTGGTTTTGGGCATTTTTATTACACTATGCAACCAAAGAATGCAGAAATATTAAAAGTCTGGGCATCTCTTAGAGATAGACATAAACAATTTCATGTAAATGGTGGTCAGGCAGTTGCTTTACTAAAGCAGGGTAATACAAGTAAAGCAAGAGAATATTATAATAAAGCGGAAGAAGTTTCTAGAGCTTTGTTAAAGGATTTTGAAACAATGATTTCGGTAGCAGAGCGCTTAGATAAAGAGAATATTCGTATTTTTGAGTAAGAAAACTAGTTGACAATGTAGGGAGTTTGTGATAAAATACCGACTTGTGACGAGTAAAATTTTCCTTGCTCTTTTAAAAGAGAAAAGGGCCTAAGACCAGAAGGAGGTGCAACACAACTATGAATCAGTATGAATTAGCCTTAGTTGTAAATGCAAAAGTTGAGGATGACGTAAAGACAGCTACAGTAGAAGCTGCAAAGAATCTCATTACAAGATTCGGAGGCGTTGTAACAAACGTAGAAGATTGTGGTAAAAAGAGACTTGCTTACGAAATTCAGAAGATGAAAGAAGCTTACTACTTCTTCATTC
>CALAEX010000188.1 GCA_937891165.1 uncultured Lachnospiraceae bacterium
TCATGACCACATCCTACTAAGGAAATAGTTGATAAAATAGTAAGTATTAAAATATATTTTTTCATGTATTTGTATCCCTTTCATAAAATATGTAGAACTATGACTTATAAAAAAGAAGAGCTTCTGCTCTGGTTCTTATGATTAAAAGTGAGCTTTTAAATATAAACTATAATTTGAAAGGAGAAGTTCTATGGTTAGTCTATTCTGTATCCAGAAAACTGGCTTGTATCTATTTGTTTGTTAGCTGCTTCGCCGTATTGAGGGGCTCCTGTTTCTATTCCATCGGTGACTGGGGGTAAACCTTCTTCGTTGATGGTTACTTCTACTGTGGAGGATGGGGTTGTTGAATATGTGCTTGGGTCTGAAAACATTGCATCTATAATTGCATCATAATCTTCCTCTGTTAATTCCCCTGCTTCTACCTCATCTTGTAATGCTTTCTTCAATTCCTCATCTTCTTTCGCTTGTTCTTCGGGGGTGTTGGTTTCGTAGTTGTCGTCGCCTTTGTATTCGTCGGGTTCGAGGGTTACTGAGGTGCCTGCACTATCTACTCCACTGTCTGGGGCTGCTTCAGTAGGGGTTTCTTCTGTTTCCTCGGGGGCTTCATGTCCATCAATGATTCCTTGACTAAAATTAAACTCTTCTATGGTTTTGTCTTGCTTAATTGTTTCGATTAGAAGCTCAATGGCTTCGGATTTGGTTATACCTTCATCCCAACGTGTCTCTGCATCTATTATTCCCTTTTCATTTGCTAATAGAAGGGCTTTGTAAATTGAAGTTGGGGCACCTAAGTCAGGGTTCTGAAGACTATAAACTAATTCATAGGACTTACAGTAATCCTTTGGGGTTCCATCCTCATTTTTAAAGTTTTGTTCAGCGGCTATGTCTCCACCGTCTTTCACATCACTTAATTTTAAGTTTTTATCCGCTTTTTTAACATCTAATGACGCTAAGTCATCTTTGAAATAATGATTCATTAATAAATAAATGGCTTCTCCACGGGTCATTGTTCCATTGTATGTCATGTTATTTAATGATTTGTCATCAAGGTTTAAGTAAGCCGAGTCTTCCATTTCTTGAGCATATAAATTTAAGTCATTGGTTCCTACTGCTGATTTGAATGTGGCATCTAAGGTTAAGGTGGCATCTACTTTGGTTTCTGCACGCATTACCATTGACATAAACTCTGCTCTAGTTAATGTAGAATCAGGATTACTGTAGTTCACATCATGGTCAGATAATAAATTAAAATACCCATTTAAACCAACTAATAATGCTTTGGTTGTATCTTCTTCATCAAGGTCAACGTATTGATTATAAGAGGCTTCTGCAAGTTTTAATTGGGTCGCCTCTTCATCAAATAAGGCTTTCTGAAATGCTCTGTTATGAAGGGCAATTCTTAGGGTATTGTTGTTTTCATTGTCGCCTTGTTCATTTACATATAACATCCCATTTTTACCCGTATCTGTAATGGTTATGTTTAGAATGTCATCCCATGCTTTACGAAGTTCGGGGTTGGTTTGTAATTGGGCTAACTCTGTCCAGTCAAGTTGTTGTTCAGTGCCCTGCTCTTGATTGATGGGAGTAGCTATTTCTATCTCGATCTCCTCTGCATTGTTTATCATTTGCAGAAGTTCTGATTGACTTACAGCTGCACAGCCCATTAATTGTGAGGCGATGATTGCTAGAGTTATTGTTGGTATTGTGAACCTCTTGATGTTCATGAATTTACCTGACATTGTGGTGTCCTCCTTTATTTTTGGTTTATTGTATTAGATTCTAGTTGGGTGGACTTCTAAAAATATTAGTATCATGGCTGATATCCAATTATTAAATTACATTCTATTACGTTCTACTTACCTCCTTTCACTATTTTTCGTGTAATGGCAAATTATTAATCTCCTATAATTTACTACCACACTGCCACTTTTTAATAATGTAGCTATCCCATTTTTGAAAGTTAACTTTCAATTTTTCACAAGTCTTATAAGATATTTTTTGAAAGTTAACTTTCAATTTTCTCCTATACTACTTATAAATTTTGTTGTATTATTGTAACGCTTTTTTATTTATTTTTCCAGTAGTTTATATATATATTAGGATTATTTTCACTTCTAAATATTATTGGTATTTAATTAAATATTATATATATTCTATATTATTCTTATTCTCAAATTTTTGCACTCTGCGATAAAATGTATTTGGTTTTAATTCTAAGATTTCCATGGCTTTCCTTGCAGTTATTCTCCCCTCCTTCCACGCCTTATAAATTTCCTTAAACCTTAATTCATTGACTTCAATGGGTGTCCTACCAAATCGTACCCCTCTTTCCTTTGCTGCCCTAATACCCTCTGCCTGCCGTTGTTCTCTTTTTTTCATTTCCTGTTCAGCAAGTACTGTATAAACTTCAATTAAGATAGAATTTACCATATTAAAGACCAGTTTGTTTTCCTCGGAAACATCCCCTAACGTGCTGGGTATTTCTAAGATACGTACTACAATTCCCATATCTTTAAACCACTGCAATTCTTTTTTAATGGCATCCGCATTACGTCCAAGTCTGTCTACTTCCTTTATAACAACTTCTACTTCTTCTTTTGTTTTTTTAACATGTTCCAATATAATCTTCATTGCCTGATATTGTTCCCTATTAAAGTCCTTTCCTGTCTGCTTATCAGAAAAAATATTTGTCTCGGGCAAATCAGGTCTAAAGTCCTTAATCGCCTGGTACTGTCTTTCCAGATTCTGTTCTTTCGTGGAAACTCTCATATAAGCATAGGTAACCATACTCCTACCTCTCTTTCTTTAATCTTTTTGTTATGTTACTGTTTCATTTTAATAAGTATTTGATCTTCTCATTTTGTCATTTTTCCACCCCACTCTCCTACTTCCATTTCGAAAATCCTACCTTTTGAAACACCTTGGAAAATCTGATTTCATATTCCTTTTTCTATTTCAAAACTCTAAAATTTTAAAAATGAAATATTTCTTATCTATTCCATACCATGTGCCGTATGCGGCATCTTTTCGGAAATCATCATGTTATCAGTAAAAAAGATGACGATTATCTCTTTCCCTTAAAGCCATCTTATTTTGCTATTTCTGTAGTTCCTGCTGTAATCGGGTAATCTCTGCAAAATTATTTTTCCTATAGCAAATAAACAAAAAAAGAAGAACTGTAAATGCACTTACAATTCCTCTCTTTCTATTTCTCATATTCAATTCAGATTCTTATTCTTTAACTACGTACTGATACATGAAACGTCGTTCATGATATGGGCATTTTGTTATCTCAACTCTTCCCAATTCGGCGAGTTTTTTTAACATTGCATTTGCTGAACCATAAACTTCTACATTACATGTAGAAACATTAACACCTAAGATTCTAGAAAATTTTCTGGCAATTAGTAATTCTACCCTTTCTTCAATTTCACTATAGTATTTTGGTTCTACTCTTGCAACTTGACTTAGTGCTTCTTGTATGATTTCTATGAAATCTAAAAATCTGACAGCGTCTAATGCTGTATTTATTTTAAATTCCTCGATTAATTTTTTAATTTCCTCTTCTGAATATTTATATATGTACATATTCTTTTTAAGAAGTTCAATAATTGCTTGATTATCCGATATACTGTAGTACTTTTCAATTACTAAGTTAGTGTAATAGGCATCAATAGTTCTTTTGTCG
This sequence comes from uncultured Lachnospiraceae bacterium, assembly GCA_937891165.1. GTDB lineage: Bacteria > Bacillota > Clostridia > Lachnospirales > Lachnospiraceae > SIG299. Next base: position 3,689 of record CALAEX010000188.1, read on the forward strand.
ATTCTTTTTTCCATAATGTTAAAATTCCCCTTTTTATTTGATTCTACCACATAATCAAATAAAATAGTATTATTTCCTATATGAATTTTTAACGTCTTATCCTGCCCTCTCTTCCTTACCAATTATTCATTCTTTACCGTGTTCCACTTAAAAAGTCAGAAACCTCTTCATGTACCTTAAATTTTTGCTTATGCTACCTACCTTCTTTTCACTACGCATATCTTAGATTTTGTATCAAGTACCCTCTGATTTCCTATGCAATAAACCTCTTCCAAACCACACCATTTTTCTAAATTGACGTATCCGATTCCAGTACCATATTTTTTACCTTATGGTATCTTATTTTTCTATCCTATGTAATTCTACTTTTTTATGTTCTAATAGTAGTAATGTGGCAGTTATCTAAAAAATAAGGCACCGGGAAACAACTCCCGATGCCTGACTAATCTATTTTTATTTTTCTTCTTTGATATACTGCTCATTGCAATCCATACACAGCACATTAATATCTTTTGTTGCCCGGAAACTGTTTCCACAGCAGGGACAAACATATTTTCTTGTACTTTGTTTCGGTTTCTTTGGAGATGTACCTACAATAGGGTTTCCGTTTCCATCGATTCCCGTTTTCCCAAGAATTCCCAGGATTCCTAACATATCCACCCTTAAACCATCTCTGTTAATGTCTACAGGCTTCTCAATTCCATGTTCCCTTAAGACTTCGATAAAGCTTTCGCCAGGCTCTGTCACGCTCCATCCAATTCCTTTTGCCTGTGTAATAATCAGCCCCCTTGCCTCTGCTTCTTTTTTGAAATTTTTATTATGATATCTGCCATACTGACTGGTATCACTGATTCCATTAAGCTGACAATAATAATGAATCATCTCATGTTGTAGGGTTGCCATAATATTTTCAATGGGTCTGTCCAGATGTTCTGCACTGATATTAATTTCATGCATCAGGGTTTCTTCTGCTCTCCAAACCTTTCCACAGGTAAAATGTCCATTGGTTCTTGGACTGCTCATAATACTAATTATGATAGGTGGTAACTCATTATTAAAATAAACCTTATTGAAAACCTCAAAGCCATATTCTAAAACTTCCTGCATATTTTTTAACATCTTTTTTTCCTCTCTTTCTTTATCATGAAAGGATTGTAACGCTGGGTTATTTTGATTTCTATAGACGTAATAGACGGGGATAAAATATTGATTTTGGTGACTGTGCTGCATAGTTAAAAATATTGATAAATGTTATAGAGACACCACTATATCAAGTGATGCCTCTCATAATCTTTCAATAAGCAAGATTGAATTGTTCCATTAGGTAGATAAACTTTTCTGTTACAGCCGAATCCAGACTATCTAAATAGTCCACATTGTATTCTAATGGTTCACTAACAATATTTAACATTACAGCTCTGTCAATACCTATTTCTGTTTCTTCCACATAATTTAAAATAGATACTCTTAACTCTGGTTCTGCTTTTTCTAATCGTTCCAGCATGTTATAAACATCTTCATTATTATAATATCTATATCCATTTATGACTTCCATGCTTGCCTCCTCCACTCCTAAACAATTTCAACATATTCCATTAGGATTTGTATTGCTTTATCATAGCTATTAGCCTCTCCCTCAAGGATTCTTTTTGACATTTCCTCCGCCTGCTCCGGCAGGTCATTCTGCCGGAGTGTTCTTCCTACAATTCCCATTAAATTAAAAATATTTCCATCACATCCAATCAGGTTACATACTGGTTTCTTCATTTTCTTCTTCCTCACTATCCGCTTTACACATGTCATAGTACTCACAGTTACCACAATAGCATCGGCACTGTTTATTCCCTTTTATTGTTTTCTTTAACCAATACAGAATTCTCTCCATCACTTAGGTTCCTCCATTTCTTTACTATGAATGGATTGTAACGCTGGGTTATTTTGATTTCTATAGACGTAATAGACGAGGACAAAGTATTGATTTTGGTGACTGTGCTACATTTGTAAACATTATTATTGAAAAATTTTAAATAACACATTATCATTATATAAGACGATTGCTACTGCACTATTTCCTAAGGAGGAGACAGAATGAGATTTGACCAAGAACTTCAAAAATTTGTAGAAACACCAATGTCTGATGACAATCCAGACCTTGTAGTTATCATTAAAAAACCAGGTAAAAAATGTCCTGATTGCTTTACCAGAGTATGTTGGAGTATATCAAGACAGAAATATGTCTATGGGGCAGAGTCTAGCTACACTGTACTTGATTATCATAATAATGGAAGATATTATGATGACAGTGATAAGAACATTGAAAGAGAAAAGAACGCTTACAGAATGGGAGTAACGACTTGCGAATCAGCCTTCTACGACGAAGATGGTTGTCTTTACGAAATTGAAGACCCATCAATGCCACATAAACTGATTTATAACATAAATGAACATCCTGAATACTTAAGATAATGTGCATAACATATAGTCTATATAGATATACCCATTAATATACGTATATGTATTAGTGGGTATATTTTATTTTCTGGCAGTGTGGCAGTTTTGTCATTTATTTAAAACTTATCCTATAAACACCCCTGCCTATCTATTTTCTACGTTGTCTTTGCTTGTCCAGGAACATCGTCGATAAGCTCAACCTTCCTATTTCCTTTTCATCCCTGTCAAAAAACATGCAGGCTCCCCACATGGGACAAAGTTCCACCTGTCTGTTTTTTGCATATTCTACCAAGATTTCTATGTCCTTTTGAAAATTCTCATTCCTTAGTTCTTCTCTTGTTCCTATGATATCCACCCATAAACGATATCCTAAATGGGGTACGTGTTCCCAGATCCTAAACTCTGCTTTTCCTATCTCCAGCTCATATTGACTTGCAAGGTTATACAGCCTTTCTAATAGTTCATTTATATCATTATCCCAGCAAAACGATTTCTGTTCTGGCTCTATGTAGTCAAATAGATTCATTTGTCCTTTACATTCATATTTATCCAATGCTTTCATTTTATCCTCTCTGTACCTATCTATAATTACAGGAATGAAAAGGACTTTTCGCCATGTCTAATGCATTGGTAAAAGGACTTTTCTTTTTTACTTTTTTCTGTTGTTGTGGTTTTTTATCTTCCCATCGTTTCAACCATTCTTCTCTCCATTCTTCTCTGGTAAATGGTTTGTAGGGAATTTCCTCTCCAAAGATTCTGTATTTTATCAGGATTTTTGCGATTATTCTTTTCCCTTTATGATCTATGCCCTCAAAATTTTCAATAGGAAAGCGATAAGGGCTTTTCAGTGCCATCATCATCAGGGTAGTAGTCAATCCATCGGTCTGCATCAAGATATCATTTTCTAATTCTTCTTTGTCAAATTCCATCATATGAGCCAGTACCCATAAATAATTTTGCAGTTGTTTTCTTGTAAATGGATAATGAAGCTGTTCCATAGTAATCTTCCTCCTATCATTATTTTAATATGTAATCATATATTGAAACTTATTCTTCCTTCCATTCCAGTGCTGATATATTACATTTTGATATTTTTATTCTTATCATTCATAGGCATATTTTGCTGTCTCTTTCTTGTTTTTATTGGTAATAACGGGTTGTTCTTCCTGTAGTTACTACAATTTCTGATTTTCACGAAAACTGTAGTAAGCTTCCTTTCCGATGATGATATGATCGATTAGCGGTATTCCCATAAGCACTCCCGCATCCTTTATCCTTTTTGTCACCATTT
>CALAEX010000189.1 GCA_937891165.1 uncultured Lachnospiraceae bacterium
GGTAGTAAATAAAATAGTCCGTACTGATTTATAAAGTTAATGTGAATAATTCAGGTTCATAATTATTATAAGTTAGCTTTCAGCAATCACTCAATTTTCAAAGTGTTGAAACACTCTGTGTAGTATCTGTTTGGAAAGAACTTAAAAATTTTTTTACGCTTTTAGAATATAGGAAATTTCTTGCTCACGTCGTGTCAAATATCTTTGACAAGGGGTACCGTTCAAGAAATGATACTACCAAAAATGAGGTCACTGAAAAATGCTGATTCAATACAGTATGTAGTGTGATTAATGTAAAGAGTATAATAAAAATGTACATTTAACGGAATATATAAATGTACAATTCCTAGCTCTGTGCTATTGTTATTCCTGGAGGTGTTTTTCATGAATAGCAAACTACTGACTCAGCTGAGAATCCTTAAGCTAATGAATATGAAACCTAATTTTTCCGAACTTGCAAGAATCTATGATATAGACCGGCGAACGATTAAAAAGTATTATGACGGATACGAAGGAAAGCCGAAACATCATAAAAAGTTTTGCAGACTTGACCTATATCAGGAACTGATTACTCAAAAACTTCAGATACGTGGCGTTACATTAAAAGCAGTGTATGAATTCCTCGTTTCTGAAGTTGATTCAGAAATTGGCGGGTATTCCAACTTTCTAAAATATGTAAAATCAAGAAAGCTTACTCCTGCTCAAAAATGTCTCGGACATCCACGCTTTGAAACACCTCCGGGATATCAAGCTCAGGTTGATTGGAAAGAAGACCTGAAACTACACAATCGTAATGGTATAATCTACACCCTTCAGGTGTTTGATTATAAACTCGGGCATTCTAGATACTGCCATTTTACCTATAAAACAACAAGAACAAGACAGGATGTATTTAACTGCCTCATTGCTTCTTTTCAAGCAACCGGAGGTGTACCTACAGAAATCCTTTTTGACAACATGACATCCGTTGTAGATGTAGCAGACGGACATCGGCGTATCAATCAACAAATGCGATACTTTGCAGAAGATTTTCGTTTTAAGATTCGTTTAGCTAAGCCACGGCATCCCTATACCAAAGGTAAAGTGGAGGCTGCTAATAAGTTTCTTACCTGGTTGCTTCCTTACGACAGGGAGTTTGATACGGAAGAAGAATTGATTGTTATTCTTGAAAATATCAACAGAAAAGTAAACCAACAGATATGCCAAGAAACCGGCGTTCCACCACTTCTTCTGTTGCAAAAAGAAAAGGAACACTTACAGTCCCTTCCGAATCCAAAAGTGATCGAATCTTATCTGAGCCACGACCGCCAAATCAAAGTCCAGAAGGATTCTATGATTACGTACAAAAACCATAAGTATTCCGTTTCGCCAGCTTATATCGGAAAAAATGTCTGGATTAGACCAACCGAAGAAAAGCTATATATTTATTATAACACGGAACTGATAGTTGTACATAATCTTTCTGAAAAAAAACTGAATTATCAAAAAGACCACTACACCGAACTTCTGAGCCGATGCTTCGATTCGGAAGATTCCGTTGCTAAGATTGCTGAAGTTAACTTAAGGCAGATGGATGAGTTCCTGTAAAGGAGGACAAATGCCAAGTTACACAAAACTCATGAATGGCCTGACGGATTTAGGTCTGCATAAAATGCAAGAACATTTAGATTTTTATATCAAAGCTGTTAATTCTGGAGAAAAATCTTTTACAGACGCTTTGGAAGAACTGATTGAAATTGAAAAAGCAAACAATCAACTACGTGCCATTAATGCCTGTGTGAAAACAGCGAATTTTCCGTTTTTAAAAACGGTAGATGATTTTGATTTTAGTTTTCAACCCGGAATTAACAGAAAAGAAATCCTAGAGTTTACTTCACTCGGATTTATTGAGCGAACGGAAAATATACTGTTTGTTGGCTCCAGTGGTGTTGGAAAAACTCATTTAGCAACAGCTATCGGTATAGAATGTGCTAGAAATCGTTATTCTACTTATTTCATTTCTTTTGAAAACCTTGTAAATCAACTAAAAAGAGCACTATTAGAAAATCGTTTAGAAGCTCGTATAAAATTTTTTAGCCGATATAAAGTGCTGATTATAGATGAAATAGGATACATGCCAGTAGACCTAGATGCTGCGAATCTGTTTTTCCAACTGATTGCTAGACGCTATGAAAAACACTGTACCATCATTACAACGAATATACCATTTTCAAAATGGGGAGAAGTGTTTGGTTCTCCCACGTTAGCCAATGCAGTATTAGATCGATTGTTACATCATTCTGCTGTTATTTCCATCAAAGGACCGTCATACCGATTGAAAGAAAAGAGAACTTTTTTGGATACTCAGCCAGAGGAGTAACAGGAAAATGTGCATTAATATATTCCGTTTTTTGTACGTTTATATATTGACTTTTACAATTAAAAAAACAAGTACTATATTTTGCTTGGAAAATTACTTTTTTCAGTGACTTCTAAAAATAGTATGGTAACAACATTTTCTCATTAGCCATTATATCTGTAGGCAGATATCGACAAATGATTTGTCCTATTTCTATAAACTTAAACATGTCAAATAACTATTTTCGTTTTACATTTTTCCCAGTCAAAGAATACATGTGCCAATACATTCCGAACAAACATAATTCATCTTTTTCAGCTTGTTTCCATGGACATATTGTACATATATTAGAATCATAGTTCTTATTTCCTTGTGATATACATATTGACGCAATATCACAATTATTTCCCTTTCTTTTCATAAAAAAATTGTAAAGTGCAAATGGTGCAACCATAACTGCCAAGTCAGCACTTGCAAAAATCTCATTATTTTTATCACAAATGATTGGCATTCCAAAAGAATGCATCCATAAATGAACTATTTCAACAACGGCATTACTTTCCATTATTTTTGAGATAAATAATTTGTTTTTCTTTCGATAATCAAAACCTTTTTGAAGAAACGAATATATACTTTTATTTATATTTAACAGCATTGGAATCTTCACAGGATATAAAAAATCTAGTGTGTTTTTAATCTCCTCATATTCTTCATTCATATCTTGATACAGAAAATAAGTTTTTTCTAAGAAATATTTCTCAAATTCTGATATCTGACTAATAACTAAGTTATGCTGATTGATTTCAGCTAGTATGTGCCAAAACATGTCTCCAGAATGATAATGCATAAGTGATAACTCACATACAGCCACTAATAGTGCTTTATTTTCATATAATAGAGAACATTCTTTTTCGCATATCATTTCACATATGTTATATGGAAATTCCTTTTTTCTTCGAAGTCCTCCAAATTTATATGTTTCTATTAAGTATGCCATGCTTTCAGCTATTGCTGCATTTCCAAGTACATACGGATTTTCTTTGTTATCATAAAACACATTTATTGCAAACAATTTTTCATCCCTTACTATATCGTTGATTAAGTCTTCCTCCTCACGGCATATGCTATCAATATGATGAACTTTTTTGTATTCACTATTTCCTGTATAAAATTCTTGTAATTCACTTGCAACATATGCATCTCTTTCTCCAATTTTTTCAAAATCGAAAGGTAGGAGTATAAAATCATCAATTTGTTCATATGCTTTAGCAAAATTTAGCTGTAGTATCTTCGATACGTACAAAAAATAATTTATTCCTCTAGTAGTCGAAATATCTTGTAAAAAATGTATATATTCGTGAACCAATGTTGCCTTTTCTTCATTATCAAAATCATTCCATGATATTCCTTCAAACAATTCTTTATTAATAGAAATCTTAAAAAATCCTGGAACATACTCTCCATATTCTCCAAACAATTTCATCTGTTTCTCTTTCATTTATCTATATTATTCTCCTTATATAATATATTTAGGTTGATAAAGGTAACCTATAATCCTTTATTTACTGTATATTTATACAAGTTATTCTTGTATAATAATTATATTAGATAGAGTGACATCGATTTCTCCTTGAGGCATACTTCTATGACCTCGTAACTGAAAGACTGATGCCTCTGCCTGATAAACCGTTTACGAATCAGTTGGATGTTGACCATTTCTCGCTACTTCGTATATGCAATAAGGCAGTAACGTTTATCAGTTCAGGGGAAACCTATCTAAAATATTTTTCAGGTGGTGTGTTATGTTTTACTTAGGAATTGATATTGGAAAAAATACTCATGTTGCTTCTCTTATGGATGAAAAATCAAAAATTATCTTCAAAGCTTTTTCCTTTCCCAACTCTATGGATGGAGCAACTTCCCTTTTAGATAAGATACAGCCTTTTGCTTCTCAGTTAGAAATTGGCATGGAAGCTACCGGACATTACTGGCTTTCCCTTTATTCTTTTCTTATCCAACAGGGCTTTCTTATTCATGTCATTAATCCCATTTAAACCGATGGTTGGCGTAAAGGGACGGAAATTCGCAAACGTAAAACCGATATCATTGATTCTGTTTTAATTGCTGATTTTATTCGTTATGGTGAATGTTTGGAAACTTCCCTTGCCAATGAAGATACCTTGTCTTTACGCAATCTTGCCCGTTTCCGTAATTATTTAATTAGTTCTATTGGTGACCTCAAACGTAAAACTATTTGTGTCCTTAACCAAATCTTTCCTGAGTATTCTTCTGCTTTTTCTGATATTTTCGGAAAAACATCAAAAGAACTTTTATTACTATTAAACACTCCTTCTGATTTCGAAGAAATCACTTCTTCTCAGCTACAAGAACTGTTGTCACAAGTTACTTTTAAAAACTTTGCTAAAAAGAAAATCCATACACTATCCCAAATGGCAAAATCTTCGTTTGGCATTACTTTTTGTGTGGATAGTTTTTCTTTTCAATTAAAACTTTTGATAGAACAAATCTGTTTTATTGAACAACAGGTTTCTGATGTGGAAGAACAGATTTCCGTTCTGCTTGAAAAAATTAATTCTCCTATCACCACCATTCCAGGGATTGGCAATGTCATTGCTGCCACTATATTAGGTGAAATCGGTGATATCCATCGTTTCAGCAGTGGTGCGAAATTAGTAGCATATGCCGGTTTAGATGCTGAAATTTCACAGTCTGGGGAATATGAATCCACCAGTAATAAAATGAGCAAACGTGGCTCACCTTATCTACGGAAAGCATTATTTCAAGCTGCATTTATTGCTGCATTTCACGACCCTGTATTTTCTGCTTATTACCAACAAAAACGTGCCGAAGGGAAACACCACAAAGTGGCTATTGGAGCTGTTGCAAGAAAACTATGCCACACCATTCATGCTGTTCTGAAAAATAATATAACGTGAGTTCGATAAAAATAAAAGTTCCATAAATGTATTTTTTTGATA
>CALAEX010000190.1 GCA_937891165.1 uncultured Lachnospiraceae bacterium
AAAGAGAAAAAAATTTAATGTTACCAATATTAGTTTCTATTAATGAATTAGAAAAATTGGATAACATAGAATTGTTAGAAGAAGAATTATTTGAAAATATTTTTCGAGTTTATAAAGGGAATTCTTCAAAAATATTTATAGGTTTATTTGAGAAGAGAATAAAGAGTATTTTTCATAAATTATTAAAAGCAGGAAGATGTTTTATAATGTTTGACGGATATGATGAAATAAATGAATCTAAAAGATTTAGTTTTAGTCGTACGCTTGAAACATTTATAGATTGTTATGCTAAATGTCAGTATATTGTTACATCGAGAGATTATGTTTTTAATGCAGATAATTATGAGATTTTGAGGAAAGGACAAGTTTTACATTTAACAGCATTAACAAGAGAACAGATTTACGAATTTATTCATAAATGGAATTTTGAAAAAGAAAAAATATCTGAACTTTATAGAAAAATAATAATGAACGCACAACTTGAAAACTTATCAAAAAATCCATTTTTGTTGACACTAATTTGTTTTTTGTTTGAAAAAAATGCAAAGATAGAACAGAATTCAATATCAGATTTTTATAAGGAAGCTTCTTTGTGTTTATTGCAGGAATGGGAAGATGGTAAGAAAATTCAAAAAAGAATATATATTCCTTTAAAGATTAAAGAGAAAGCATTAGCAGATTTTGCATATTTTCAAATTATAAATCAGCAAATGTGGAGTGAAAGAAAAGATATTATAGGAGCAATGGATAAAGTAGCCAAAGAATATGGGGTTGAAACAGGAAAACTTTTATCAGAAATATGTTTGCAATCGGGTATTTTAGAGAAATCATCTAAGAATCAATATCATTTTTATCATCGTTCTTTTTTTGAGTTTTATACAGCTTTATATTATATGGAAAATAATTTAGATATAGAACAATTAGAAAATGAATTAGAACAAAACTATCATATTATTTTTTTCTATGTATCCTTATGTAATGATTTAAGTATAACACAAAAAATATTAGAACGACATAAAGGAAAAGTAAAGTTCATAAGACAAATTTTGAGAGAATGTGAAATTACAGATACTGAATATATACAGGAATATGTACAAAATGAATTGAATATGTTGTCGGACACAGATACCATCTCTTACCAAGAATTAGGAGAATTAGTAAAACGCTATTTTTGTGTAAAAGAAATTGCAAGTAAATATCTTTTTAATTTAATGAATAGTTCGAAAAGCATAATTCAACAGCAAAATTGTATTATTGCGTTAGCTCATTTTATAGATGGAAAGAAATTAGCTGATATAGTCTTAAGACTATTTTCATCAGAAGAAGTAGTCGATATGATTATTATGGCGGATGAAACCATTGATGAAGTTATTTATTATTTAATGTATGAAGATATTGATGATGAATATTTTTATAATATTTTGCGTGGTATAGCAAATGAAAAAAAATATGATTTACTTTTTAGGTTATATATAGGAACAAAAGATAATAAAATACGTGGTTTGATTATGGGATGTTTTCTTCATTCTACAAGAGAAAATACATTTTTGGAATGGTTAGAAACAAAAGAATTAATTAAATATGAAAGTGAAGAGGTTGCTATAGAAGTCAAAAATTATGTTAATACGTATAAATGGTGTGATGAACAATTACCAAAAGTAATGATAGAAAATTTTTATGTAATTATATGGTATACACTGAAACTTTTGAATGACAAAGAATATAATTTTGAAGCAGAAAAAATAGATAATAAAATAAAATTTATTACTACATATTTGAAAAATGTGTCTGAGGATAATCAAGTAAGAAATTATTTAGTAGATATAAAAGATTTTAAAGTTAAATCTGTTTTAGAATTTCAGTATCATTGGAAGATGGCTGAAAGGAATATAAGTAGTTTTGGAAAAAGTCCGGTTGTTTTAAATAATATAACAATTTCTGTTATAAGTATTTTTAATTTGGGACTCATGTATTATTATATTTATGCTATAAGTCCTTATTCAAGTTTGTTGAAAGAACGAAGTAAACTTGAAAATGAAATAGCTATACTTTTTCTTGAAAATACTTGGAAATTTAAAGTGTTTGATGAAGTAAGTATACATATAAGTAAAAATATAGAATACAATTTTACTTATTTTATTTTTCTGTTTCTTTTAATAATAGGTCAGATTATTTTACATAGAATTATAGCTGAAACAGAGTATAGTTTAGAAAGTTTTTTTTATCATTTTTTAGTTTTAATCATATCAATAGCAATATATTTTTTTACAATTCAAGAAACATATTTTAGAGTTGCAAGTTTTTTCATGTTTCTAATAATTATGTTTATAGAAATTGTACGACATAAAAATAATTATCCATCGTTTAAAATGCCGCAATTTAATAGAATTCGTGAATATTTAAAATAAGATATGAGTGAATAAAAATGTTTCAAGAAATGATTTTGAGTTAGTCATAAAAGATAATTTTAATAGTGTAATCAATTAAAGATAAGAATAAAAAAATTCTAAGCTCGTTCAAAAAGAGAATTTGTATAATTAAGAGAAAATCATACAAATCAAAGTAACGGAATAGATAAATATATTTGTTAGAATGAAAGAGATATTATTATTGGATATTCTCGTGCAGTAACACCGCAAATCTGACAGACAGGAAACCGTCTGACCGGATCTGTGGGAATCGCTAGTGCGAGTTTACTCGCGTAATTTTTTATCTATGCCATAAACCTCTCTTATTGAGATATCATGAGCATCATCAATACAGGTGATATTGATACGGTAACTGTCATGTATGGTTAAAAATTTAGCTTTGAAAGGCTGGATTGGAGAAAATATGTTGTCATTTTTAGTACTGTTTTGTATGTTTTTCCCTATACTTTTTTTAGGTTGCTTGATTTATCTGTGGATTAATACGTACTATTTGATATTTTTCTTACTTGTTTTAATAGTATTGTTACTAATTTTACCATCGAGTTTGCGTTTTGCAAAGACAGGAGTTTCCCCTACCATGGGTTTAGTCATGTTATGTGCTGTTTGTTTAACTGGATTGTTAATTATATGTGGTTTTGGCATTTTGTTATCGTTATGTAGATTTGTAGGTATTCAAATTTTTAATAGTGTAGATACATATTACTTTATGTTAACTTCAATCTCTCTTAGTTCATTAACATTATTTAATTTATATTATACTAGAAAAGGGTATTTTGAAGAGTCGATGCAAGAAAAATTGAATTCGGGCGAAACAACGAATTTATTAATTAATACACCTATTTTATTAGTGCTAGAATTCAAAAATTTATCATCGAACATAAGATTTTGTCTGCTTTTTATAACCTCTATTGCAAAATATTTTTTTAAGGCAGAAATTATTTTTAATCCAATAATGGAAGCGGTTGTTTTATCCATTGCTTTTGATACAATAGTAAAGCCATATTGTAAATTCGTACCTAGAAAATCAATTAGAAAAAGGAATAGGGAATATAAAATTAATCGAATTAATAAAATTAGAATTACGGATGATTATGATACTCTTATAAAGAAATGCGGAAAATATGGAAAGTTTATTAATTCAAAATATATTCTTAAAATAAGAGAAAATAGTTATTTAATCATATCCATCAATAATACCATTAATGGTATTTCTATAGTAATAGAAAAATATATGAAAAATAGATATATATTTGATAGATGTGATTCAGCGTATTATAAGTGGGAAATTTGTGATTATAGTTGGATAAAATACAAGGAATTAAAACGAAAATGTAAAAAAAGAGAAGATTTATTAACCAATATTTTGAACAATTTAAATAATGATTATATTTCTTATTTGCCATATGTGAAAAAGGAATTTAATGATTGTGAATATAGATGTTATCCCATGAGACAAAAGTCTTTCAACATATCAAGACAGCCCTAAAAACGTGGGGAATTTGGTATTATTCGGGGCTTTTAGCCCCCCCCCTTGGGGTATCATATCTCGCCCCTCGTCTTAAACTGCTCTAAAATCCATCAAAACAGCCCTAAAAACGCCTTGTATCTTTTCGCAACAAGAGTTACAATCCAACCTACTAAAATGGGAAGGAGTTTAGGAAAAATGAGGTTTTTCAATCCAATAAGAAAGTATAGAGGCTTTAAACGGGAAAAGAAATTCAAAGCATTATTAAAATCTTACAATGTGAAGAAGTGTTACATAAGTAACTATTTCTCTTTTGATGACAAATTACCAGAAGGAGAAATATTAGTAGATGTAAATGACGTTCATTTAATTATGAGTATATATAAGTTATGTACTAAAGATCCCGATGGTATCTTGGAAGAGGGTCAGGTATTATTTGTATGTTATGATGATTTTAAGATGCATGAACCAAATTATAATTTGCCCTTAACCAAGAGAGAAAAGAAATTTCGAGAGCTATTAAGGAAAAATGGAGTAACTAAGTGTTATGTAGAAGATGTAGATTTTAGTAGTATTTATTCTCATGGTAGGATATTAGTAGACAATCCTGATAAGGCTTTTATCCTTGAGCTATATAATTTATTTTCTGTAGATGGTAAAGGAACATTTGAGGATGACCAGTTATTTGTTTATATAAGATACGATACTTTTGAGGAGTATGAACCAAATTATGATTTTTAAAATACTGGTATATAGAGGGCTTCGCCCCTCTCATGGGGTACTTCATCCGGCTTCACTAGAAGCCCTAAAAATAAAGGCAGGCAAAAATGTTAATTAATGATTTTGACAAACATTATAAAGGTGCTTTAGGAACCCAAGAAAACTGGCTAGGCAAAATAACATTTGATGGAACAGATTTAGCTTCAGAATTATTGGATAAATATTGTCAGACAGAAGTAAATAATTTTGAAATCCTTGACATCTTACATTCATTCAATAAAAACATCATTCAGGTAGACATAAAAGCCCACAGCTACAAATTATTTTTCCAAGGAGATCTGATAACTCTTGATTTCAGTCAGCTGGGTACTCGAGAAAAGTTATTTGTAATTTGTTATATGGCTTCAAAATTAGAAGAGACAATAATTGTATATGATGGAGTCACTTCATTAAACCTTTATAATTTACATAGGTTTGTGGATAAGTATAAAGATAATAAGTATATTGAAATAGTAGCACCAGTAGATTTAATAGAGGCTACTTTAAAACATTTGATGAAGCGAGAGTATGGAGAAAATTGGTAAATAGAGGGCTTTAGCCCTCTCATGGGGTACTTCATCCCGGCACAAAAACCGTTAGATATATGCAGGAGGATTTTAGAATAGAAATATGATGTAATTCTAAAATCAAAAGTCCGATGGGGTATTGCGAGAGCCTTTGGAAAAGGCTTTAGATGCTGGCAGGAATTTCTAATGATAGAAATGTATTCTAGGTCTTGAAAACTACGAACAAATGTTCTATACTGTTTTCAAGGGAGGTATGAAAATGCACGATTTTAGGAATAAACAAGTTGAGGTAATCTGCCAGCATACCAAGAAGAATAGAATAATACCTCTTAGGATAAGATTAGAGGATGAAGATGGCATCGAGCAAACATATAATATCAAATCATATAAAGATGTAACCTGTCATGACGGCTACACCTTGCCTAATGGAGTAAAAGTTACCAGTGGAAATATTTGGACTTTCGAGTGTAAAATTTTGGTGCTGGATATGCTACGTCAGGTAAAACTCTATTACAACTCAAGGGACAATACTTGGGAAATTGTAAAATAAAGTATCGATATCAAGCAGTTAATACTGCAAGGTATCGATATTTTTTATGCTCTAAAATATAAAGGTGGAAGGGGTATTGCGATAGAGCATCAATATAATATTTTAACGCCTATGGGGTATCATCAAAGTGTCAGGATTAAAAGCATTACCAAGTAATAATTATTCTCAAAACTCACGTTTCCAATTTCTAAACCTCACTTTTTTCGTCACTTTTGGTAGTTTCAAAAAATATCCTTAAATCAGCTATAACTATATCAGAGACCCCTAAAAATCATTCAGTAATCACTTCGTAAGATTGCCTCTAACTATATAAAACACCCTGAAGAAGAGTGTGATATTTGTAAAGACCACTTAATAACGTTAAAAAAACGTCAGGTTAATTATAAAATGGGTATTTCTCATGGTGTCCTGAAAGTAGGCAATAATTTTTCCAAAGATAAAATATCAGGTAAATTGGAAAGTATTCAAATGGTCTGCTGAATAGGGGTAGTCATTTTATCTTTCAGTCGTTAGTGGGTACTGCGTGAAGTCGCAAGAGAGTGCAATCAGTATCGTCAGTAAGCATTTAAAACAATTCGAGGTTCTCAGGGTTAGTCAAAATATTTCTTTAAAACCATTCAAAAATCTTATATCACTTAATATTCCCTCAAAACTATTTAGACACGTAAGTAATTTATACAAGACCAAGGACAAAACTCAGTGCTGGTATAAACTACATAATTTTTAAATTTTTCGTGGGCTGATTTTGTCTGCGAAAAGCCGCAAGCCCCACTAAGTAAGAGTATTAGATGCTGAGGAACAATTAAGAAAGCTGAAAAGTATTTCATACACCTTATAAATCAGCACAGCGTCAGTAAAAAGCTTAGTGCCGGTATAACTTGTATAATTTAAAAATTTTAAATTTTTGGTGTGGATTTTGATGCACAGTGCAGGAGGTTGAGAGTATGTATGATGACAGCTAATAGGTGAATGGGGTATCAGTAGAATATTTTAAAACTTAATATAGTTAGGGGGAGTACATTGGATACTGCCTCAGATAGTAGAAGATAATGTTAATTATTTTAGTAAAAAGTTCAGTTGATGTATAAACAATATACTTTTTCAACTTTGTTTTGAGGTTGAAGAGGTAGATAATAATTTTTAATAATCAGGAGGTGCCATTATGTTATGGAAAAGTATTTTAGAAGTTAATGATGATGTAGTTAATGGACATTTAAAGGATTATTTGATGTCAAAATGTATTGATTTCATGCTTAAAACTGGAAAAAACTTAGAAGATGCTATTAGTTATGTTGTGAAAGATAGGTCAGTTTTAGATACTGTGGGTATGTTGGATTTAAGTAGTGGAAGATATGGTTTTAACATGGAACAACTAGAAGATGACGAAGATGGTGAACGTCACTATTTTGAATATGAAACGGAAGACTTATTAGTAGATTTCGTAAAGTGTTCATGTATATTTTCAAAGCAAAAAATATGTTGTAGTATTTGCAAGACACAGGACTATTCTGATAATAATGTTGCGGATATACATAAAAAACATCTTAATATACTAGAAAAAGGGTGCATGAAAAACAACACAGAGTATGCAGTGCTGGTTACATGTCCAGATGCGGCTGATATTTATCCTTATAGAATACACTATATCCCAACCTTAGCTATTGCTCAAAGGTTAGCAAAGGACTTAGTTGATCATTGTGTTTATAGTGATGCATATATTTATAAAAAAGAAACAGGAATAGTACAAGGTTTTGAGTATTATTTTTTTGAAGGTGAGTGTTCTTATGACCTCAGCAAAGAATTAAATGTATGGCATCATGATTTGGTTGTAGATTTAGTTAAAAATATAGATTAATTAAATAGGGATACCTTAGTAAACCTAATCAGGTCTACGGGGTATCCCTTTTCCTTTCAGAGCCTACATCTAACCTTGTAAGACTCTATAAGAAATATCAGAACTGAAAGTTACATGTAGGAACCATAATTTTACCGGTTCATATACCAATTTTTCTAAACCTAACTATAAATGTGATTTTTTGTAGGCTTAAAAAAATGTTTGGATATAGGCTCTAACTATATAAGAGACCCTCAAAATAGCTTCATGTGCCAAAGTAATCAGAATGCCTTTAACTGTGTTAGAAAGTTCAACGAAGAGCTTCATAGAAAGAAAATTTCATAAGTAAAGTAGTAAAAACGTCAGGTTATTTTGAATGGGTGAATTTGTAAAGGGGTCTGAAAAACTGGTATCAATTTTCACAGATAGTAGACATTAGGTAGCGATAAAAGTATTCAGATATTCTGGCTGAATGAACTATTGAGCTTTTGGTATTTCCTAATTATGTGGGGGTAGTTTTTCTAAAAAGAGATTGCAGTAGCAGATTTGATGAAGTAATAAAACTAAAATAATTTACGGCAGAGCCTGTTATTTCGCCGGATATTCCTCAAATGATTTAATATTTTGTCAAAATCACTGGATAAGTGAAAGTTACTTTGGTAGTATGAAATTACAAATATTAAATATCGGGAGGGGTATCAAGGTGAAAGTAAATAATATTACAGTTGTGGATTTGATTGATAAGTTGACAGAATTAACCGCAGTTAAAGGTAACCGTGATTTTAAGAGTGTTTTAGATACTAATCAAGTTAATACTATTTATGATTTAATCGCTAGATTATTTCACGTAGAGAGAAAAGATGCTCGCATTTTATATGATGAGTGTCGAGATACAATAATTGATATGCTAAAAGCTATAAATTATGTTCCATTAACTCCAAATAACAAAAATAAGAGCCAAGGTCAAAGATTTATTCCTACTGAAATTAAGTGTTTGCTTTGGTATATGGTATATAGAGCTTTTGAATTGTATGATAACTTAAATAATACGGCAGGTGTAGATAAACCATCTAATCAGGCTGTATTAGATTTGATTAAAACAGATTCACAGGGAAATCCAGGATTTTCATTATCCAAAAAGACATTCGAGTATTTTGCTATTTCTCCTAAGAGATACTATGAAATGTGTAATTATGAACAAATTTGGTTGCCGATGAAGTATGCTGGAGAAAAAACTGGTTATTTGGGATATGCAGTAAATTATTTAGCCCAGTCAGTAGGGGTATATGAGAATTTCTTAGACTTATTCGGAGGTTCCGGCTATGCATCTTTAGCAATCGATCAAGATACTCATATAGATTACCATATAAATGAATACAACTTCTTTAATATTAATTTTTATAAAGTAATGGCTGATGAAGAATTATATGTTCAGTTCAAAAAGGAGTATGAATTTATTAAAAATGTATTTAAAAATGCAAATTATAACGAAGGAACAGGAAGGTACTATTTTAATTTATATTCAATGTATAAGGAAAATTGGGCTGTAAAATATCCAGATGCTCATTATAGTAAGCCAGTTGAAAATGTGGGAATTATGTGTCCTAATTTTGTTAAGTATTTAGCTGAAACAAATGATAGTAAAATTAAGGCAGCGATGGCATTTGTTTTCTTAAATTCTTTTAAAACGGGAGGTGGAAAGTCAGAGCATGGTGCAGTAAAAAAGAGTAAATTAAAAACATTTTGTAGTTACCCAATCGAAAATTTTGATAAAGCACATGAAAAGTTTATGAATTTGTTGCTGTATAATAGTGATGCTTTATATGATGATGAATTTATTATTAAAGGCTTTTGTAACAGAGCTTCAGATATGTATAAACCATTCGATCAGTATATAAAAATGCTGCAGGTAGGTCAGCCATTACCTAATAATTTATCTTCTGATGAAGTAGAAGATATAGAAGCAATGGCAGGTCGATTGGGGTATTCTAAGAGAAGCAAAAATAAAAAACCACGTAATTATAGAACTTTAATATATAGTGATAGTCCATATTTAGAAACAGAGGGCTATGGGAAGAAACAGAATGTTAATGCAAAAAAGAAAAAAACTGCAGATGGTAACATAGATGTTGACGGTATGCATACTTTGATTGAAAGATTACTAATATTTTCGAGTGAAGATAATAATTTTATATTCTCCTGTCGAGCTACAGCAGCAAAAATGAATAATGCCTACGAAAAGATGAATCTTATAGTAAATCAACATTATAACATTAATAATTATCAAAGAACTACAAATGGTGAAGTCAGTATAAACATAAAAGATGAATTTGCATGTTTACCAAGATATAAAAAAAATGGAGATTATAAAGACACCATAGACGCAGGGAAATATTTGAATTATTTTTTAAAAATGTTAAGTTCTAATCAGTCCATTTACGAGAATTTATTTTTAAGATTTAGAGATAGAGCAAAAATCTATAATAAGCAATTATATATATTAGTATGTTTAAAATATAAAGGAGCTTACAAGCAGTTTCAAGAAAAGAGTAGTTTATTAAATAAAATATTGGGAGTATCTGATTCGTTGGAAGTGTTTATTACTGATTTTGATTTTGCTGAACCATTTGCTTATGTTGCATCAGAGAAAGATGAAAAGTATAAATTTGTTAAATATACGATTGAAGATTTCTGTGAAGTATTAAGAACACAGCTTTTACATAGTTCTGTGGCTCATGAGTATAAAGCCAAACGTATAGGTTCAGGCGTTTATAAAATTTGTAAAAAATAAAACTTCAGAGGGGTATCCTCATATAGAAAAAACAGGTACTGGATTAAGGATTCAGTACCTGTTTTTTCAATAAATTCACCGGACTAAGAAATCATGCGTAGCAGTCACCAGATGCATCTTATTCTCACAGAATTTTTTAGTATGCGTGGTATTACTATTTTACTGTTTATAATAAAGATGAACGGGGTATCAGGAACAGTTCTAATTCTGGAGGATTTAGCGAGAATGGTTTGATATTAAATTGAAGTGTTTCATTCCTTTTATCAAATTGCTAGAGTAAATTCTGATAATTTTTCTAAAAATTTTAATAAATTAATAGAAAAATAGAGTAGCAACCTCAGTTCGATTATATACAGTAATTAAAAGTATTGGAAAATTTTATAAAATACGCAGTGGTATTAACAACTCAAGGAAACGTACCCAATGCACACAGTAGCCCACCAAACAAAGACAATAGTTTACATTTGATTTTATAGAAGAGAGTAGTAGCCATTGTCAATCAATAGCATTCATTATCAACCAGATCCATCTCATAATAGCCAAAAACTTTTAGGTCATTTAATACAATGATAGAAACATTAACATTTTTAGGAAGTTAGTATTTTGGACATCATTTTTATGATAGGGTAATTTGATAAGCCTAGCAGAGCCGGTGAAGTCAGTGAATACAGGGCAACAATAGTGGTCTTGAGGTTTTAGGAAATAGTTGATATTGTTGAAAGAGAAGGTATTGAAGTGATTAAAAAAATTTTATAAGTTTTGTATTTTCCTAGAGTTGGTATTTGAAAGGCTTTCAGCCTTTCTTATTTGGGGTATCCTAGAAACTATGGTTTATACTTCCCAACCCCAGTGTGATATAAGTGTAACTGACTAATATTCAAACCACTCAAAGCTCCTGAGAAGTTTTCATGAACTGTGAAGTCACTTGTGGCTTCCTGATAATCCTTAATATCATCACGACTATTCATAGAGTTCTTACGGTTTTGGAAACCTGTATTGAAGTCATAATCTGCTGGTAACGCACCAGTGTCAGTTCTACTGACTACCCCAACCATCTTTGGATATGGGTAGTTTACCTCGTAAGCCCTTAATGCCTCTGAGTTATTTGATGGTGGGGGCAATGGGTCGGGTTCTTTTTCGTACTCGATGAAAATTGCCTTTTCCTGAGAAGTTAACTGGATTTCTGCTGGAGCAGTACCAGTTCTTGTTAAGTTAACTCCGCTTGTTACTGCATTATATGGTTGTTTACCAGTTGCCGTAGTCTTATCCGCACCTATAGACCAACGTTTCACCCTGTAGTCCCCATCATTCTCTATTTTGTAGTTCTTTGAACATGAGGTGTAGATTGTATCATCGACCACTCCGCCACCTGATGTATAAACTTTAACTACTTGGTTTTCGGCTGCTACCAATCTGAAACTGCAGATACCCCATCCGACGTACGGGGTTGCTAAGATTTCCGCTGATGCATGTAGGCTTCCCAAGTTAGTACCTGGGGAGATATTAAACCAACTTTGGTCAAAGCTAATGGTATTGCATAATGCCCCGTGTGTATATTGGTTCAGCCAGTTGTCATCCTCAGTCGCCCTTGCCCAACCTAATGCATTGGCTAGGAGTACATCACCAGAAAACTCGGATACATTGAACACACCAGCCAACATTACCGATTCGAAGTTTAGGTAAGCTTCGTCAAGGCTCATGAAAGCTTCAAATTCAGCTTCTGACATACCTAAATAATTCTCCAGTATCCAACCACCGCCAGTATCTTTACCGTCATAAGGTTCTCGCACAAAATTACGGAGAGTCTCGACTGCTCCGTCATGGAATGGAGATACTCCCCAAGGAACAACAGCATCTAATAATCTTGTTGTCATTCTCGCACCAGTATGCGTTGTTAAATCTGGACTTCGCATATGACTTGTATCTCTCCAAGTCATTGAGTTACGACCCTCAGTTGGTACAAAGACTACCTTACCATTGTAAGGTTGTCCTGACTCATCAGAACACCATATCAGATACCCCGAACGCCTCTTGGAAGCTCCTTCTTTTTGACCTGTCTGAATATTGACTTTATCGTGGTCTACGTCATTACCTTGAGCATTATCATTATCATTATTAGTATTAGTAGCATAAGTAGGAATACTTGGTACTAATAATAAAGTGAATAGTGTTAATAATAATGCTAAGTATCTAGTAAACTTTTTCAATTTTACTTACCTCCTTTTGTTTATATTATGAGGGGTATTTTTGATTTCTTAAGGATTTCTACCCCTGTAAATGCTGAAAGTCACGGAACGTCTGCTCCGTGACTTTAGTCTCTTAATAATTTAATATAATTCTAATTATTACATATCAAATGGTTCTGAAAACCATCTAATATCATTATTCAGTTCAAATAATAATTCATAATAACATCGCATTCCAGATGCATAATATAAATTCTCATTAATAATACGTTGTCTTGTTTTTGATTGATACCATGTATTACATGCCTGTTGTCTTGCGAGATTATTATTCTTCTCTAATTGCTCTATAACTGTTTTATCAATTAAAACAATACATTTAGAAATTTTATTTTGTAAACTTTCAACCATCTATTTTAACCTCTCTTCACTGGTTCTTCTTAAATCAAGATAATTTATAGCTTTTTGAGTTTTAAAACAGAACTGAGTTGGATATAACCCAAAGTTTAATTTCTTTTTTAAATTTATATAATCCTGTTTTGTAGGATTAGAAAAATTAGCTATAAAGTCATTAATTAAAAACTGAGCATTAGCATCAGCAGTCGGTCCGATTACAATATCGTAATTAGTATCAGACTTACCTGTTCGGCAACTTACAATAAACTTTAAATATTCTACTGATGTACTTTTAAATTCTTTTACATTAAAAAAGTCTCTTAATTTAGTTTTATCTATATTGTACGTATATACCCAAACTTCTGCGTAATTTTTCCATAATGCTACAGATTTTGCATGAGATTTATCCACTGAAAGATAAACACCAGAACCAAAATCTTTATATAGTCCAGATAAGCCTAAATTAAATTTATTAAAATACACACCAGTACCATGATAAATATTCATATTATACTTCTTAACCTTTCTAATATTGGTCGAGTCCCGTCGTGAGCACCTACACAAACTACATTGTCATCATCAAATATATCCCAATAACCTAACTTATCTAAAGCATTACTTATAGTACTGTAATCAGTATTAAACTCCGCCATTGCATCATAAAATAATTGTGCTATAAACCATAAAGCAACATCTTTCTGTGTCATAATAAAATACCTCTCTTTTATAATAGTTTGTATTTTCCCTAATTCTATTATAACTCTTGATGGTAATTGGTTCAAGTTTCTGAGAGAGTTATTATCAGGAGATATCTAACTTTAATTAAATAGTTGTAAGTTATCTTAAGAATAATTACCCCTATAAATATAGAAAAGTCTCGGATCTTTAGCTCCGAGATACTAATTTCTAAATACTTTATTTACTTTATTAAGAGAGTAGTATGTTTTATTCCCAAGTGATTCCAGCATCAGACCAACCACCTTGATTATAACCGCTACCGCCATCTTCAATACCCCAACTATCAAATAGGGCATCTACATCTTGCTGACTTACCATACCATCGCCGCCACCTGAGCTACCCCCATTTCCGCCTGATGGAGCTGGAGTTTCTTCTTTGTATACTGGTTGAACCTCAGTGGATTCCTTAGCCTGCTCTACTGGTTTAGTCTCTTCTGGAGCTGTCTGAGTTGTCTCTTCTTTAGTCTGCTCTGGGGCTGTCTGAGTGGTTTCTTCTTTAGCTGTCTCAGTTGTCTCCTCTACCGGAGTTTCACTTTCTACAATAGAAGTTTCCTCATCTGATGGAGTAGTCTCCGCTGTCTCTGATTCTACGATGCTATCTGGAGTAGTTTCTTGCGTACCAGTATCATCCCCAACATCTTCATCGGATACCCCACTGTAAGACTGCTCAGTTTCAGCATCTACTCCCTCGATTTTTACGTCCATCTGGGTTGAATCCTTAATAACATCATTGATATTAGGGTTTTCATTCTCAGTTACTGACTCGATACTAGGGTTATTGGTTTCAACTACTGGTACATCTTTCTTAGAGTAGTTCATGTAAAGACCAAATGCCAAAACTACCGTGGAAATGCCGACTACTAAGCCAGCGATGACAGCTTTCTTTTTGTTGGATTTTTTCTCGTTATCAGTTCTTCGTTTCATATTAATCCTCACATTCAATAAAGTAAAATAAAGTATTTAGAAGTTTTATATCTATATTAAATATAGAATTGTAGTAGATATATTATATCCTAATGAGGTGTTGAAATGCAATAGGTGTAAAAAAGTTAGACAATTCCAAATAAAGTATGTCATTTACTAAAAATAGAGTAGTGAGAAAGATTAGTATTTTTAGGTTTTAAAAGGTGAATGGGTATCATCTTCAAAAACCTTAAGATAAATATGTATTTCTAAAGATGATATGGGTATTGCGATGGAAGGATAAAAAAGTAATTGATAGGTATTAAAAAGATTTGTATTTAAACTGCCAGAGAGAGCATGTAGTATTCAAGTAAATATAGAGAATAAAAACTTTAAGTTCTGAGGGGTATCCTTAGAACTTTTTTTATAATTTGTAGACGACTTTAGATATGCCAATATAAAAATATTTCTTCACGAAAATAAAATTTATTTTGTCGGGAAAAAGTGGGGGTAGTTATGGAGGCTCTCAGAGCCACCACAAAGTAATTAAGATTATTTTCACCAAAATAGAGTTCACAGTTCAGTGAATTTATAACAGTTATATTTATTTTTTACAGGGGCGTATGCCTTTAAGTTAGGGAAGGTAGGTAGATAGGATATGAGCCTAATAAGTCAAAAAGCAGGTAGTTATGAAAAATGTATCGAAGTAGCTCACCAGAAGATCCAAGATAAAAAGTTGGATAATTACATGAACGTATTAAGAAGTACTTTTCTCATTCATTATGGACACTCAGTAGATGTTACTAGGTACAGTCATATGATTGGTAAGGCTATGGGGGTATCGCAGAAAGAACTTGAGAACTTGGTATTAGCATCTTTAGTTCATGATATTGGGAAGACATGTATCCCGAAGGTAATACTCGAGAAGCCGGGTAGATTAAATGATGTTGAATTTAAATGTATTCAAGGTCACACATCTATTACTAAGAGAATACTTGAAACTGCCGGAGTAGAGGAAAAAATCGTAGATATCGCTTATTCACATCATGAAAAGCTCTCAGGGGTAGGTTATCCAAGAGGGTTAAAAGGTAATGAAATAGATAAGTTAACTCAGATAGTAACTGTATCTGATATTTATTCAGCTTTAAGAGAGCAGAGAGCCTACAAAGAAGGTAAGACCCATGAAGAAGCTATTAGTATTTTGAGGAGTGATGCTAATGGGTTGAATCAGGAGCTGGTAAGTATTTTAGATAATGAGATGCAGATGAAACAGTTAAAAAGAGCATCAGGGTTCTAAGTATTTTAGGTAGTGGTTTGAGAGATTCGATTGGAAATTTTGGAGTATCCCTAATTGCTTGGGGGTACTTCAGAAACGGTTGATTTTATAGTTGGAGGTTTAAGATGACGTTTAAAATTGTTAATGGTTATGAAAAAAATAGTGAGTTTCTAATAACTGGTAGATTGGTTCCTACTTCAGAAGACGAAGTAGAAGGTCTAGCTGTGATGGTGGATGTTTTTAAAGACATTCCAACATTCAGTGGGAAATTCGCCAGTAACGATAAGACATTATTATTCAAGTCAGTAGAAGTAAATTTACTGAAGCAGATGTTAGATTACCTATCAAGAGAATTAGAAGTTGATTTCAAGTATCAAATTGCTAAGAATTTTGTAGGTGATAAAGAGAAGTTAAAAAAGCATTTTAGGTAAATAAATGGGGGTAGGAATTTATGTGTGAAAAAGATTTAAACTTTGAGAATATGACATTAGAAGTACCAGCGGAAGAAGTAGAGGAAGATTTAGGCTACTTAGATTTGAGCGGAGCTGAGGAGGAATATAAACGAGAAGAGATTGAGAAACAAGCCACACCTTTGATTCAGGAAAAAGTAAATGAGGCGATGGCATCTCAGGTTACCAGATTAAAACGTGAAGCAGCCGAGCTTATTATGGAGAAAGATAATGCAACTATTGAGGCTATCAAAGAAGAGCATAGAAAGTTAGAGAAAAAGCGAGCTAGACGTAAAATACTTAATACTATCAAGTCCGGCATATTTGCCCTTATTTTTTTCGGAGGAATATTCGTAGTATGCACCAATAATCAGATTAAGCCTTTGCTGAAAACTGTATTTGGTGGCTTAGCTGAATTTGTTTCTGATGTGATAAGTGATGAAGAGACCAGCAGTAATGAGCTGGTTGAAAGTATTGGTAAGGCTTTGAACGATGCCAATACGAAAGTGGTTTATGTAGAAGAATAGAGTATGAGAGGGTGCTTGTAGGAGGGCAATTTAAAAGTTGGTAAATTTCTTGGCTTATTGAGGTATTGCGATAGACTGTGTAAGTGTATTAGAGGATGTTAACAGGAAAGCGATTTAAAAGTTGGTAAATTTCTTGGCTTATTGGGGTATTGCGATAGACTGTGTAAGTGTATTAGGAAATATATTGGTAAAATAGAATGGCTTATGGGGTATTGCGATAGGCTTTGAAGTATTCCAGAGACTGTCGGGAATTTGGGTACTACGATAGGCTTGTAAAAAGTATTTTATGTTCTAAGGGGTATCATAAAAAACCTCTATTTTCCTTGGAAAATAAGGACTTGAATAACTGCCTAAGACAGAGTTAACATACACCAACAAAATATTTGGAGGTGATGTTAATGGATGAATTTTTAGCTGATTTACGGGAAATATACAAGGATAATCCTTATTTCCTAATGATGATGTTCTCGATATGGACGCTTAATGATTTGAGTATCATTTCTGATGAAGAAATGGCTCGTATTTTTAGAGAATTAGCTGACCATACAGATGAACTTAAGGAACACTATATACGCCGTAGAGACCAAGAATAATTTGGGGAACCGAATAATTCCATATTCAGAGCTATTGAACGGTTTTTAAGTGAGAGTTAAACTATATAATGACTAAAAACTATCAAAATAGGAGGTATTGTATGTTTAGCGTACTTAGTTATCAAACTATTCAAAGTGCTGAAGAATTCAAAAATCAATTCGTTATGGTTGAGGTTGTAGCCAGAGCTGAAAATGGTCATGCTACCAAATTTAGACTTTTGGGAACAACCAAACTCAAAGAAGTAGCATTTTCATCGGTTGAAAAATTTATTGAGGAAGGCAAACAAGCTCTTGTCATTCCTGTATTCGATGAAGATGTAGAACTTACTCCGGCAGAAACAAGTTCATTCTTTCGCATGTTCTATGGGGTATCCTGAGTTGGGGCTACAAGTTTATCTTGTAGCCTTTTCTCATGCTATTTGAGGATTGCAAATATATAAATATATTCTTTGAAATAAAATTCGGAGGTATATATTTATGTATAGTTTATATGAGGTAGCAAACAAATTTGGAGTTAATAAAGTAACTATAAAGAATTGGGTTTCGTCTGGATATTTAGAAATCTGTGAGTATAGTGTCTCAGGAAGACATAGGTTTGATGAAGAGTATATTAATTCTTTAGTGGACAAAATGAAAAATATGATTACTATGCAAGAAGCAGCGGAAATTATGAATGTTAGTCCAAGTTCCATCAAAGCATATATCAATAAAAGAATTCTTAATGATACCTATAAGTTACCACAAGGCAAGCTTTTAGTATCAAGAGAAGAGGTAGAACAATTAAATAGAGATTGTGGCATTGTAGATGGTCGATTGTATACTGTCGCAGGTTTATCAAATGAATGTGGTTTGAGTCAAGTACAAATTATGCATTTGCTTGAAGGGGTAGAACCGGCACGAGTTTTACCATTTGGTCATAAATTTTATTCAGAAGATATTTTGCAGAAATTAAAGAAATTTCGCCCGTGTTTGCATTTTTAGCATGGTTAGTAAAAATCTAAAAAACTTGTTTTATTTAAACTATATCAGAGAGTCCAAAGAGATCCACCAGTATAAATTGGAAGAAGAGCTTTAAAGTATTCAGATAGTATCATATGGAAGCGAGTATTTTAAAAACTGTCAGGTAAATTTTGAATGATTTAGTCTTATGAGGTTTTGTAGTTATGAAGTGAATTTTAGCGTATTGGTAAATGAAAGTAATTCAAATATGAAAGGGGTATCAGAAGGGAGCGTGAGGTGAAAAGTGCTTTCAATTCATGAAGAAATAGAAGGTATAAAGGTTGATGTGGATTTTAAGGATGACATTTATGAGTTAACTGAGGATTCTACAATAGAGCCATCGTTTCTATTTAAGTTTTTAGAAAAATATTGTGAGGAACACTGTATTCCTTATTTCTATTTTGAAAATAATGTAAAGAATATAAGACGTGAGGGCTTACTTCAAATTTGTGAAGGAAAAGAAATTATTATATTTAATAAGTCATGTTCAGATAACGAGAGAATTAAAGAAGTATTTGCAGTATAAGGAGTAATTTAAATGATACATATTGATGTTCCAAATAGGGTGCCGAGCTGGCATTTAAACTTTGAAGAAGGCATTTATTTCTTAGTAGGTGCTAGAGATAAAGGTGTTTTGATTATATTGGATACCTTTTGCGATGCTAATGGTATATCCAGTATTTTAATCGATGATACAGTATCAAGAGAAGATATTTTAAGTTCTTGCAGGGGTAAAAAAGTTGTTCTGATAGATAATGCTAATGAAATTTTGAATGAGAGTCTGTTGGATAAAATCTCTAGTTTAGAAGGGGTAAAAATCATTATTGCGTCATTTAACCAGTTCTATTATTCAGAACGAGAAAATGTGCAATATAAGTATCTGGTGGATACTCCAGAGTTAATAACAACGTATGATATAAATGTGAGAGTAGGTGTAAAAAATGACTCCATATAAAGAAATTATTGAATCGCAATTTGGAGAAGGCATCTATATTTTGTTAGGTGGGTTAGTAAATGAGGTTGCAGCAAAACTTATTGAGTTGGATGTTTATGCTGAAAAAGCTGATATTCCATGTTTTCTTTATAATATAGAAAATCATACTTTTTCGTTGGAGGAAGTTTATAAATCTTTTGAGGGTAAAGAGATTATTTTGTATGATGATTTGTTTCGATTATTTAATGAGGAAATGTTAGATAAAATGGTTGAGTCAGGTGCTAAGACTATTATCATAGCTTTAAGAGACTTCCAGAAATTTGAAAGACATAAAGTAGAATACAGATATGTTGTGATAGAGAGTAGGGATAGCATCAAGACGTACAAAATACCTAATTTAGGAGAGTAAGTATGCTAAGTGAAAAGCAAATAAATAATTATTTAGAAAAGTATTGGGATTCTAATTATTCTGCTTATACATCTGAGGCAGAGTGGTATGGAGGGGATGTTCCAAAAAATGTGTGGATATGTGATATTCCATCGCAGATGAAAACAGTACGATTAACGCTTGATTTAATAACCAATCAAATCTTGGTAGAAGAACGTAAAATTCTTAAGTATAATAGCTTACATTCAATTTATGGTGAATGGGTTACGATACAGTAATATTTTATCCGCAATATAATATTGCTGTAATAGAAGCATCCTTAAAATTTAATATTGGTATCGTTAGGAAAGGCTTGTGTTCTGTAGGAAGAATGCAGGTCTTTTCTTTTTGTCTGTGGGGTATCAGAAATAATTTACTGTCTTAATTTCATGCATTCGATAAATCAAATTTTACTTTTTTAGGTCTTTTTCAGCCACCTGATATAAAAATATTTCTTTTATAAAAATTTCTCGGTGAAATTTTTATACCGCTTGCAAAAATTTCAACTTCATAAATCATTTTTTACTTTTTTAGACGATTTTGACGGAGCTGAGAGAAAGATATTTTGGTTATAAAAACATCGGGAAAGTATTTTTTATTTAAGGAGGCATTTAATATGGCAGTACAGAAAATTGAACGTTATGTTCAGAAAGATGGCACAAGAATTTTGAAAGTGGTTTTAAAACCACAAAAAAATAATCCAGAGGGTGGTTACTTTTATGTAGACGAACAGTTTGAACCTTTAGTTAACAAGTATTCTTGGTATCTTGATAAAAAAGGTTATATTAGGGTGGATCCCACAATTAATGGTAAGCGAAAAGCAGTATTCCTTCATCGTGAAATCATGGGTGAAGTTACTGGTGAGTATCCCAAATATGTGGATCATTGCGATGGAGTTGGGATTGATTGTACTTTACAAAATCTTAATATAGTTACAAATGCCCAAAATAGACGAAATGCACCTAAGTGTGGTTACTATATAAATAAGTATTATAAAAATGGCGGAGCTGAATATCGTGTAAATTGTTGGTTAGGTGCAGAACAAAAATCTCAATCTACTAACAGTGAAGATTTAGCTTGCCAGAAGCAGTATTTATTAGAACTACAAATGTTCCCAGATTACAATTACAGTTTCTTTGCTGACCGAAGAAATGATTTAGACATTTTAGATTTAGAGAGAACTGGCAAGATAAGTGACGAAGAAGCTACACGTTTACACGTTATGAGATATGCTCAGAGCAACGCTTGGTATGTAATTAGATATAACTTATATGATTATTTCAAACAGCATGGAGTTCCAATTCCAGCGTATGAGACAAATTATTATGGCATCATGGTAAATCCAAAAACTGGTGAGTTTTTAAACCCATTTTGGAGTAAAGAAAATAATTAAGAAAGAAGGTATAAAGATGATGAAAGAATTTTTAACAAGTAAAGAAGTAGCTGAGGTCTTTGGGGTGTCTGCAGGAACCATTTCTGCATGGAAGAGAAAAGAGATTATTATTCCAGATGCAAAAACTCCAGGGGGTATTCCACTTTATAGCAGAAAACAAGTAGAAGAACTCAAAGTAAAGTGTTATGGGAGTTAATAATTAAAAATTGAATATTGATTGAGGGTAATATGTGAAAGAGAGGGTTAAATGATGATTCGAGGGAGAAAAGTTGTTGATGCTATAATAATTGTTTTACTAATTAATTTTGTAGTGTTAACAATTACATATATTTGGCTTATTCGTGATATGCCAAGGATTTATGCGTTAGTTCCACCACAAGTATTAAAGGTAAGTGTAGCTGACGAAAAAATTGAGAAGCCCCAAAAAGGCTTCGTAATAGTAAATGATAATGGCACCGCATCATTCGTGCCGTATTATGTAGAAGGTATTATAGTTTAGGAAAGGTAGGATTTTAAATTATGAAGAAGAATTTATTATTTGCAATTTTAGGTATTGGTATTATAGGTGTTTGTTTCTCATTGATTATGTTTAGAGGTGGAGATACAACTGTCATTGAAGAACCAGCTATAACTATTGAGCAGGTTATTGAAGAAGAGGTAGTAGATATAAATGATGTTCAGCCCGATACAGAACTTGATATTGAAATCGAAGAAGTAGTGGAAAATGAAGTGATTTCCGAGTCTGAAGGGGTATCAGAGGAACAAGCTAGTTCTATTGTTGAACCCGAAGCTCCGGTTGAAAGTATCGTAGAGCCTACAGAGCAGATTGAAGAAGTAGAAGCTACTGAGACAGTTGAAGAAACAGACTCAGTGGAAACTCCAGCAGTTGTTGAGTCAACTCCAGTTGAAGCTCCAACTCAGGAACCAATTCAGGAACAGTCTAAGCCGGTAGAGTCCACCGAAGTACAACCTGTCGTTAGTGCAGATGTTGGAAGAAGTGAGTTACAGCAAAATACACTTGCAGAATTAGACGCTATTTTTGGAGGAAGCAATACAGCTCAAGCTTCGCCGTCTACTAACTATCAGACTAACTTAGGGTTGGAGTGGGAGTAGAAATTGTTAGTTAAGGGGGGAATTCTTTATGAAACGATTAATAAAGAGTGTACTTTTAATTTTTTCCTTACTAATATTATTCACTTTACCTATTAATGCTCAGGAATATAATGTCGGCGGTGAAGGCGGAAATTCTGGAGATAAATATACGAGAGATGGCGGTTCACCGTCCAAATCATTATTCATTATTTGGGTTTCGGATGGTCAGGGGAATCCTTTAAGCAAAGTAGTTTGTAGAACTTATGGAGGTGAACGTCCCTATAGTGCTTCTGGGTCAAAATTATATTTCACAGAGACTTCTCGCTTTGGACATAAGGCTCAACAGCAATATGACGGTGTGAAGATTGCGTGGGGAGTTGGTGCATTTGGTAGTAGTGGTACTTCAGTCGATACTACAATTAAATCATTCTTAAAAGAACCTTATAATGGGAGTGATTCAGGTGCTGAGTGGGTGTGTCGCAACTATTTAGAGATGAGTGAAGATGAAATTTTAGCACTTTTGAATGAAGAGGAAGTTTACTTAAATATCGAAGGAGGTTTGTACGCTGGGTTATTTAAAGGTGTATCACATACAGGGGTAGTTTTAGCAGGTTCAGCAACCGACTGGGCAAAAGCATCTGAACCTAAGAATTGGCTAGGTGTCTATACGCACAACTCAGTTCCCAATGGACTTCATTACGAAGACTCATGGCTTGGCTTAGCTGTTCCAGAAATCAGAAACGGACGTTCTGATAGGTACACTTCAGAAGAAATCTTAAGCAATACTGGCTATGGCATTGTATCTGTAAAGTTAAAATCAGGTGGAAAACAACTCGTTAAGATTTATACCGATGACAATGGAAATGTAGATAAAACAGTTTATTCCTCATGTAAATCACCATATCAGGTTGAAAACGAAGATAACTATGAGGTAGTAAAATGGTCAACCTCAAAGCAAAGAACTCAAGCTACCTCAGATAAAGCTACTTGGAACGAAGTAGTTACAAATTGTGAACTTGTCCAAAACGGCGGTGGGGTATCTCAGGTAACTCTGCCAGAAGCAGAAGAGGCTATCTTCATTCTTTATGAAAAAGAAGATGAAGAAATAATTGTTCAGGATGATAGAAATGCTTTGAAGGCATTCGAGCTAAATTATGTATATCCAAAGTTGGCTGGAGGTGAACGCATTGATAATGGTTGGTCACCTAGTGAGTTTGATTTTAAATCCAAATTAGATGCTGAAAAATCTTCCATGAATGGAAGAGATGACATTAAAAACTTTGATGCAAGCGAGGATAAATTTAGGGTTGTTGAAAATATCTCAGGTGACTTATCATCTCTGAATATTAGCAAACTAAATCTCTATCATACAGGAATAGGACAATATAAACCTTATAATCAATCAAAAGATTTTGCCATTACTGAGTTGGTAAAACCACATTATTCATATAACTTAGCAAGAACTCTATGGGAACCTGAGTTAAGATTATCCAGCTATCGTACTGAAAATGCTGGCTTACAGGATTATGTGAATAATACGTTGATGATTCCTTCAGACAATATGGGCTCACTTACTTCTGCAAATTTATCTGATAATGTAGAGAATTTACTCCAAAATACTAAATCAGATACTTATGAATTCTCAGCTCAAATAGGTGTTCAGTATGAGCAGGGTGAAGTTGTTTCACATGATGGTTCTGATGGAAATATTTATTCTGTTGGTTCAGAAGTTCCAGATGGGGTATCGTTAGGAAATGCAAACTATGGCAATTTCCAAAGTAAAAATGATGTATTTTCTGTAGATATTGCAAAGTATTCTGTAGAACATTCTGCGGATAAATTCAAAGTTAAAGAGACTCCTATTGCTAAATCAAATGGGGTAGGTCATATCGCAGCATATGCTGATACAAACAGCATTATCGGCTCTGTAAGATATAAAGAAGCCATAATAACAGAGCTGAGTCCTACATTATCTGTTTATCCGGAGGTAGGTTATAAAACTTTTGTCGATGAGATTGATAATTATGATGCTGTAACTACTCCAGAGACAGTATATATGATGGGAGAGCGAGCAAGACAATTCAAACCTCCAATTGTACATGGATATTATG
The DNA here is from genome assembly GCA_937891165.1 of uncultured Lachnospiraceae bacterium. Taxonomy (GTDB): domain Bacteria; phylum Bacillota; class Clostridia; order Lachnospirales; family Lachnospiraceae; genus SIG299. The sequence continues at coordinate 24,377 of CALAEX010000190.1, forward strand.
TGACAACTAATCGTGGTGGTCGCTTGGGTGGTGGTACTTCACTTTCTACTCCGAGTACTGGTACTATTGCTGAAGGTATTCTCTATGATTACTTACAAACTGGAAGATTTGAAAATGGCGTAACCTCTATGGGTTCAGCCTTTGAAACTGGTATCTCAGATAATATTCAGATGGTAATTTCTACTTCATCTATCGATTTTACAAATGTTGATAATACCAAAAATGATTGGAGTAATTCCAATTATACTGCTCAGACATCACATGATGCTTATGTAAATGCTTTAATTAACAGCTCAGAGCAGGAAATCTTGATGCAGTACTTTGATAAGAATGGTAGAAAAGTTGGCGAGGTAATGCATTTACCATCATCATATTCCAATATGAGAGTTGCTGAAACTGTTATTGAAAGAACACCAATCACTTTTAAATTAGGAACTATCGAGACTCTTTCAGATATTGAAACAGCAGTATCAAAAGTTTTAGGTGGTTTATCTGGTAGCAAGGTTGTAGACAAATGGGGTATTGCGAGTGTCTTTGACACCATGTTTATTTCGTGTACCGACCCAGACAGTGAAAATAATTCTGGCTCTTTAGATAGTGGCTCACAATGGTATGGACGTAAGAAATGGTACGATGAAGAGAGTGTTGGAACTTTAGAGGTAGTAACTTATACAACCAAAGTTACTTTGGGTAATATGATTTCTGGCGATAAAATTGATTATAATCTTCTTAATCAGAATATCTACAATAAGTATCTGGATAGAGGCTCTGATAATTCTTTAGAAGCTAGGTTTTACGCTAGATTATTTTTCGAAGATACTAATTTGAATGTGGATGGTTCTCATTTTACTTTACAGGAAAATGCTTTTGTTACCGAGGTACAAAATACAAGCTTTGTTGTATCTAACTTTACTTCTGCAGAAAATAGAAAATAATTAAAGTGGATGGGATTTTTCCATCCACTTTTTGAAAGGAGGATATTTATTCGTATGATTAAAGATAGAAACAAAATTAAAGCAGCACTTAGCGTAGTAGCTCTTTCGATGGCTTTAGGCTTCAATGCTGAATATGTAAATAAGTCATTGGTAACACCAGTTGCAGTTAGTGATGAGGAAAAGAAACAGCATCTTACAATTAATGTAACCGGTGTAGGAACAGTTAAAAAAGCTTCATTAAATAAAGTCAGGGATCTTTTCAGCAAGCATCTTAGTGATAAGGTAAAGAGTATCCCAGATTTACCATTCAATATAACTGTGCTGGAGGGTAAGGAAGTAAATCAAAAATATCAAAATATCAAACCACCTGCTCATGGTATCTGTTTATACTTGGCAGAAGATATGATTGAAAATGGTATTCCTCAGATAGCTCAGACAATTAACTCATACTGTGTAAATGCGTAGTTTCAATCTCCTATGGGGTATCCATATTGCCTACCAATTTATTTGGTAGGCATTTTCTGCCTCAAAATCTAAATCAAATTATTGATATTCATATTTTTCTAATCTTTTATATTTTTCCAAAGTTATGTAAAAAATCTTTTTCAATGTTACTTTTCCCAAACCTGATATGAATTTATATCTTTTAGCCGCAAAAAAGTTAAATTTTTTCACGGGATTATTGATTAGCCAAGAAATAAAAAAATTATTAGTTAGGTATATTTTGGCAATCGCGATATGAAATTAAATTGTTTATCAAAAAATCACACAAATTATTTTGTGTCAACAAATTTTTCTCAGGGGAGGTTAAAGAGTATGAGAAGTAGATTAAATTGTTTAGAAACAAGTTACAGTACAAATGGTGAATATGGATTAATTACTAAGGTGGCAGATTCTTTAGTAAATGATGGTTTCAATGTAAGAATACTATCTGATACAAGGAATGGATTGATTACTATTAATCAAGATGTACTTAAGATTGAAGAACCTTTCAATTTGATATTTACAAAGCAAGATTGCCTGTATTGTTTCATCGTTATAAAAGGTGAGGGAGAAATCAAGAAGTGTAAAAATCTTCAGGGTATTTTGATTGATGCTGATTCACTTGAGGTTATTGGAGGTAGAAGATTATTCCTTAATGAAAAAGAAGAAGGCAAAGAATTAAGAACACATATTAAGAAGTATGGAAAATCAATCAAGTTGCATAGGTATCTCTGTGGAGACCCTGATGCATGTGAAGTTGATCACATCACACATCGTAGTCATATCTGTACCAAAGAGCAGTTAAGAGTGTGCAGCAGTGATGAGAATAAATTAAATAAACCATTTAGAACTAAGATTAATTATCAAAGAAGAACTTTTAAAATGAGTCGTATTAATCCTACAGAAGAAGATATACAAGCTGTTAAAGAAGCTGGTCATATTATAGAGAGAGTTGCTTGTGATGTTAAGGGAGTTGAGGGTTCTGGGTATTCTATTTATTCTAAGGTGTTTGATAGCATTGAAGAATTGTATAAAGACTTAAATGAGCTTGAAAATAGATTTCATGGTCAATACAGATACAATCCCATTTATGCATTTGATGATGTTGAAATATGTGGAGGAATAAAATATAGCGGTCTCATTTGGACTTACCTTTATATGCAGGTAAAACTTTTGGGATTAAATGAGAATGATTTTGTGAAGTTACGAACAGAGTTTCTTAAAGATTATTGCCCAGATATGTGTGACTATTACGGAGTGGTTTAAAAATTAAAAGGGGGATGTGAAAAATGTTAGGTTGTTTTTGCTTCATGCAAATAATAAAGCCTGAAACAGAGTGGTTTATGGCTGGAGTTGCTGATGGGTTATCAAGGGGCTTGGTAAAGCCCTTGACCCAAGAATATTTTACTGAAATGTTTGAAAATTTTAATGCAGGTCGTGTGGTTGTAGGCGATAAATTTGATTTAAATACTTATGCTGCTGGCATTCATCACAATGTTATGCTTGCAAAAGAGAAGGAAGCAAAAAGAAAAGTTGATATTGATGATATTGATTTTAATGCTAAATATCCAAATTCTCATACATATATCGAAGAAGGTTTTGAAAAGGTCGAATCAGATTTTGATTTACAGTGTAATGTTAAAAGATTTATGGCTCTAAGAGATAAAATCTTAGAGAAGGAAAAACAGGATATCCTTATTCTCCTAAGAGAGTGTTACTTGGATTTCAGTCCTTTATATCCAGTGACAAAATTAGGAAAATTAAGCAAGAAATATAAAAAACTTGAGGACGTACTTCATGATTTATTAACCGCTGGTGTTCCGATGAGTGAAGTATTCCCAGATGTATTTGAGTAGGAGGTAACGGGGTATGCAAGAACAAAATTTTACTGAGCAAGAAATATTTGGTTTGCATGTAGCAATGGCATCGGTGTTATCAAATTTATCTTATGAGGGTTCGAAGAATTATTTTCAAGAAGCCATCGGAACTATCATTGATTTTAAAAAAATATCTGATGCTGAATTTCAGCATTTAGATAACCTTAGCAAGAAGAAATATATAGCTCGATGTTCTTATTTCTATGCTTCATGCAGTATTGCTAAAAAAGTATGTGAATTAGAATTTAATGAAGCATCATCAGTCGGCTTAACTGTACCGACTAAGTGGCATTGTTGTAAAGGTACACTTTCAAATGAAGGTCTGTTTTATATTATCGAGAGACAGTTAAAATATCAGTCATTATTACAAAGATTTGATGATGATGTTGCCAGGGGTATTGATTTTAGCCTTAGTACATACAGGCACGAGTTAATGCTGTATCTTCCGGATATTCAGTCATTTCAAAAGATTGAAGTCGCTACTTTAAAGACTTTCAAAGAAGAAGATTTTCTGGAGTATACAAAATATTATTTCAGATACTTATTAGGAATAATGTTATTGTATTACATTTGCGATGCTGGTTTAACGGGGTTTCAAAATGATTCCGTTTTCAAAAATGCAAATTGGTATGAACTTTGCTCGTAAAACTGTGCCAGCCACTTGGTCTGGCATGGTCGGCTCGGATACGATGCCTTTACGGCTTCGTTACGGCTTCATTTAGCCCCCTTTGGGGTGGCTCTGCTATTCACGGGGCAACAGCCTATAAAACTGGCTTAAAATTGCCCGACAAAATCGGGTGCTTTGGTTGGTTTGGAATGGCTGAAAATACTATGAAATCAACGAAAATTAGGTGTTAATGTATTATTTTTTCTTAGAAAGGAAGGTAAAAAATATGAGTAATCAAGAAGTTATTAAAAATGAATTGGATGTGTTAGAAACTCCAAAAGTGGGAGTTATGGATGAAGAGTTAAGAGAGAATATAGAAGCTCTCCATGAAGCTCACGTTCAGGTGGAAAAACAGGAAATCTCAGGTATGTCTGATGCATCAGAAGTAGATAAACAACTTGAGATAAACATTTCAGCTTTGAAAGCCGGAGCTGGTATGCTTGAGGATGAAATTGAATATATAAAGAAATCTAAAAAGAAATATGTAGTAGTAGCGTTCATTTTAGCATTTCTGGATGTATTTTGTTTAGTTGCCAGATTGGTAACATTATAGTTTGAGGGGGTATTGAGATATGAAAAATAACGTTAATATGCAAAATTCAGATATTTCATTGGAAAAGAAATATCATCAGGCAACAGAAAGTGCCGTTAGCAACTTTGATTTAGAGCAGACCTTAGAGCATCAATGTGAAGATCTCCGTGAAGAACTTGAGGTTCTAAACAAAAGTAAAAGACGCTGGCAAATAATTGATATAGTGTTACTAATTCTGTTAGTAATTATTTTACTGTTTTCTTTGTTCATTACAATCTTCAAAGCAAAACAGCCCATTAACTATTATAGTGCGTTAGTTACAGCACCTGTGGTTGAATTGAATAAAGATTTGATTCCTACAATGTCAACTGAAGAGCTGTTGGAATTAAGTAAAACTGGCGGATATACTTCTAATTGCTTGGAGTTCTATTATGACCCAGTAGAGGATAATGTAATTACTTTCAAAGATGGTTTTACTACATATATGCAGACCAGAGGGCTGGACTTCCAGATTCTTGGTCATGATTTAGATTATGAAGTTACCAGTGTAGTTGATAAGAAGAATGCTTTTGATTCTGTTACTTCTGTCGCAGTAAGGGATTTTGAGTATGGCTTAAAAGATGGTTCATGTCAGGTAGCACGTCCAGAAAAGAACTTCATGTTCTGGGATGGATATAGCAAGGTTTTACTTGATAACTACATGAAAGATTTAACTGTATCAGAAGTTGTAGAAGAAGCAGCAGTAATTGTAATTGATAAAGATATTGAGGTAAACGCTGAATTTATTGATGCAATGCTTAACGGGGTATGTGAGGACGATTACTTAACGTCTGATTACAATCCTAAATCTACTGATGTTACTGATGTTCCTAAAAATTATTATGGTTTATATTCTGATGATGCTGGCATTTATTACTTACAATCCCATAATACAGGCTATGCTAAAGAGGAATTGAAAGTAAATGTTACTGATAAAATTGCTGAAAACATCAGTGCTTATATCGGTGAAGAAGTAACTGTTACAACTAAAGTTCCTTTCAAAGCAGATGCTCCAACAACTGTTATTTATTTAAGCACTTGTAACTGGTTATATGATAATTTCTATGTTGCAAATCTGCAGAATATGTACTAAATCTACTGGTTTTACTACACAAGCTATCGCTTCGGCGGTAGCTTTTTTCTTTGGCAAAAAATGACTTGACACTTTAACGCTTTAGAGTTTTAATCGACACCACTTCGTAGGCTGTATGCCTTGCGAATTCAAATATATTTTGTTAGTGCTTGTGATTCTATATGAGGCGAGGTGATGGTATATATGATTGTATTTTTTTGAATTTTTAAAATTCTTAAGGTAAATTTGTAAACCTTTACCTCTGTGCAGTTTCACAGATTAATTATTGTTTTTAGTCACAACAATGTGGAGGAAAAAAGTATGTCGAAGAAGAAAAAGCGAATTAAGGTTGCTATGATGCGTGTTCAGGATGGTCAACCATGTCAGTGTTATATCGAAGAGATTGAGAATGACTTACAAGCGTACCAACAATATGTAAAGGGTCGTATTCAGTATGTACCTTTAACAGATGAAATTGATATTATTTGTAATGATGAGGGTAAACTATTAAGATTACCTTTCAATCGTGCTTGGTTCTATGATGGCAGCTTAGCTGACATCTTTTGCGGTGATATATTGGCTTGTAGGCATGATGATGAGGGCAACTTTACGGATATCAAAGACGAAGATATTCCAGTTATTACAAAAGCTCTAAGACCTCTTTTATGTTCGATGTTGGGTAATTTCGCTGTGCAAGAGCACACAGTTCCTGAATATGAAGGTGAACGGGGTATCCAAGATGAAAATGAATAAAGAATATTATGAAAGTTTATATCCAAGTGGAACTATTTTAGAACTCACAGAGTCTATGGATGACCCTTATTCACCCAAGCCAGCTGGAAGCAAATTTAAGGTTAGCTTCATTGATGATTCTTTAAATATCCATGGAAGTTGGCTTGCTCCGGCAAGAGGGAGTATATCAATTATCGTAGGTGTCGATAAATTTAAGATTGCTGATTAAGTATGTGCATTGGCTCTTTTTTGAGCCGATGCATTTTTTGTAAAAAATATTTTAAATTAACTTATAAATTTTTGGAAAACTCAGTATAAATCGTAGAAGAATTATTATGTATAGAATAATAAAAAAGGTAGGTTAGCTTACTTAAAAAGAAGAAACTAAGGGGATGCTACGAGTAAAGCCACCAAGCCCTTTAGGGCTGGTAGGCTTTACTCGTTCCTTTAATATTAGGATTATTAGAAGCCCAGCCCAGCTCTTTAGAGCAGGCGTAGGCTTCAGAAGCAAAAGATAACAAATAATTCGCATAGGAACTTCCCAACCCTAGCAATTCAAGCAAATATAACAGGTAGGTAATTATGAAAACATATTATACATTAACAAGAGATACAGTTAGAGAATTAAATTTAGAAGGTGATGTAGTTTTTGAGATAGCAAAGAAAATAGATAATTATTTAAAATTAAAGATATTTTCAAAGTCAGAGACAATAGAAGACTTATTAGTAATAAAAGAAAACAATGTAACAAGAATAATAACTGATAAGGATAGTTACAGATTTCCAGATGATGCACGTTTGATATTTTATAATTGCAAGGCAACCTCTTTAGATTTAAAAGAGTTTGAAACAGATAATGTGACTTCTATGAGTGGTATGTTCTCGGGTTGTAGAGCGAAGCAAATCAATCTCAGTAGTTTCAGAACTGATAATGTAGAAGATTTTAGTCAGATGTTTTATGCATCAGAGGTAGAGAGCTTGGATTTAAGTAAGTTCAAGACAGCTAACGCTAAGGATATGAGTGGCATGTTTGGAAGGTTGAAGGTGGATAATTTAGACTTATCGTCTTTCAACACATCCAAGGTTCTTTCAATGTCATGTATGTTTCAGGAGGCAAGAATAAGTAGCCTAGATTTATCATCTTTCGATACATCCAATGTAGAGAGTATGAGTGGTATGTTTAGGTGTTGCAGAACATCTTCTCTGGACATTAGTAAGTTCAAAACAAGCAAGGTAAAAGATATGGGTGCTATGTTCTTGGAGGTAGAACTCCAATCATTGGATTTAGGCTCATTTGATACTTCAAATGTAGAAGATATGAGCGAGATGTTCAGCCATTGTAAAATACCATCTCTAAATATTAGTAGCTTCAAAACAAGCAAAGTAACGAATATGAGTTATATGTTTATTAGATTTGAGACAGATACTCTTGATTTAAGTATGTTTGACATATCAAACGTCAAAAATATGATGGGTATGTTTTATGGTTGTAAGATAACAACTTTAAATCTGAGTAGCTTCAAAGCAGATAAAATAACTGACGTTAAGTCGATGTTCCAACGGAGTCAGATAGGTTCGCTGGATTTTATATTGGCTAGCTAAGGTTCTTAGAGAGTATGAGGAAATATGGTAGATTTCAAAAATTTTAATAACTTGGTATTATGGGCTTCGTCCATATCTTGGGGGTACTTCATCCGCCGTTCCCGGCAGACTTTGCATCGCAACGACTGGCAAGAGAGGGCGTTCCGCTCCTCATACCGCCAACCCATAAATATTTTGCCGAATTTGTATCGAGATCCGACGAAGTTAACATTTGCAACGAGTGGGCAGTTCCGGCAACAAGAACGTTAGCTTGCCTTGGCAATATCTAAGAATATTACTGGAAGGCTTTGAAAAAGCCATAATAACAATACAGCACATCTTTCGCCCAATAATCATTAGTAATTAACAATTTTCTAAAGTCAGGTTTAAAATGTTCTTTCTGGAGTAGTCCTAGTCTAAAGCCGATAATTTTCGGCGATTCTAAGAATCTAATAAGAGCCCGTCCAATGTTCCATTTATCTATGCGATACAATCCATTTAGAAGCATGATAAAATTTCAAAACTTTGAGCTTAATTCGCTACTGTTTATTTGATGGGGTGAGGCTGATAAAACTGTATTTTTCACGGAGTAGTTGGTAAAAAGGTCTTTAACTATTTAATAAAGGCTGAAAAAGAGCTGATTGGTATTTGAAAATTCTGTATTTAAAGGTGAAAGGGGTATCAAGATAAGTCGCAAGAGACTATGTTTAATAGCTCTAGGTAAAATAGTATTTTAAGTTCTCAAAGTAAAGAAGGGTAGAGTAATAAGTCACGTTCATTGACGCTTGAAATAGCTAGATGTAAAATGAAAAATAAGGATTTTGAGGGGGAAGAGTAATGATAATTTCTTTTATATTCTTTTATGCAATAGGTGCATTGATTTTTTATTGTCATACGTCTCTTATAGCACGTGAATGTATAAAACCTATTTCTTCACAAATGCATTTGAAAGATGAGGAAGTAGAACAACTTTATCTTAGTTATTATGCAAGAATATTATTTCAGACTGTGATGATGGTAGTTTTTCCTTTATCTTTTGGTGGTTATCTTAAAGTTATTGAGAGATTTAGTAACGCATTATTAATTTCATCAGGATTATTTACAGTTATTTGGTTGCTGATTACAGGAATATTTATAAAGCTATTTTATAATATAATGACTCGCATTACATATAAAAAAATTGAATTAGATTGTAATAAGTATTTTCAAAATAAAGAGTTTCTTTGGATAATGTGCCCCATACTGTATGGAATTTTATTTAGTATTTATACTGATAAAGTTTTTTTGGTAATACTTGCGATTGTTTTGGGAAAGTATATCTGGATGGATTCAGCACAATTGATTTCTGTGGCAGATATGAAAAGAAAAGGAATAGAATTATTTAATAAAATAAAAATAGACCTTTTATTATTAGCTTGTCAGGCATTTGTAATGGGATATTTGTTACTACGTTGGTATCCTATAAAAGATGATTGGATAAATGCAGAGTACATATTTAATATATTATTTGTATTAGCATTATTTCTAATGCCGATAATAGATTTGTTTATATATAGCTCAATGAGGGCATATGCGGGTTCAATTATAGAGAAACGTAAAATTTAATTTTATCAAAGTGAGAAGTATATTTAGTTTAAATTAGGTAGACTTCTCACTTTGAGTATTTTATGGTGTTAGGGGGAGTTTCTTTGGGCTTTTAGAAACCCTTAAAACCTCTCCCAGTGAATAAATGGTACAAGATGCATTTTACAGGCCACTCTGAGTTACAGTTTCCCTAAACCTAACAAATTTAGTCATTTTCTGTAGGTTTGACAAAAGCTCCTAATAGAACCTCTAACCACATTAGATACCCTCAAAATAGCCCTAAGTAGTCAAATCATAAGATTGCTTTTAACTATTGTAGAAACCTTAAAGAAGAGCTTCATAAAGAGGAAAAATTATAAGTCAAAATGTAAAAACGTTAGGTTAATTAAAAACTATATATTTGGAATGGGGGTTTGGAGAAATGGTATCATTTTTCTCGGAGCTGTGGTGGAAAAGGTATTTTAATATGTAAGAGGGTGTTGGAAAAAGCGAAGTGAAGAGTAAAATGGGTTTTCAAAATAAATCGCAAGAAAGTACTCTGGGAAGAAGAGTATTTTATTATGGGGGTAGTACAGGAGCGTCATTTATTGACGCTAGGAAATCTAAGGTATAGAATAATTTCTAAGAAACAGGAAATTTGAAGTTTCTGGAGGAATATATATGGTCGGAAAAATGACGAAAAATGAAAAAAT
>CALAEX010000191.1 GCA_937891165.1 uncultured Lachnospiraceae bacterium
TTAACGGAATAATTAGCTATATTATTTAACAGTTATTTAATGGTCGATGTACTAGTTGCAAAAGTATGACGTAAGGAATGAAAGTTCACATTTTGACAGCCACTTTCTTCTACATAAGTTTTAAAATGATTTTGCATGGTACGAGGTTCAATATATTTGATTTTATCTCCAGATAAAACAAAGCTTTTGGGATGATTAGAAAACGGTTTTGCAATCTCAATTAGAAAATCAGGTAAAGGAATGTCTCGAATAGAACATTGACTTTTCGGTTCTGTAATAACTATTTTTGTTTTTGAAATAGCACCTACATTAGTATCTTGTATTCTCTGCATTGTTTCCCTTACTTTTAATATAGAACATTCCATAGATAGGTTTTCCCACTTTAAAGCACATAATTCTCCAATACGAATTCCTGTATAAAGAGATAATAAAACACCAAACTTATATAAATCTGTATTATCTAATAACACTTTCACTAAAGCCTCTTGTTCAGATAAACAAAGTACTCTTATTTCTTTCTCTTTTTTCTTAATTGTTAATCGGTGTAAATTGCAAGTAACAGGCAAATGATTATATTTTGCATATTCCATAGAACTTTTAACAATAGTTATTATGTCAATTACTGTTTTTGAAGATAAACATCCTTGTTTATCTAATCTCCCCTCTTTTAATTTCTGCTCAATAAATCCTTCTACTAATTGTGTACTAATTTGATTTAGTTCATATTTTCCTAAATCTGGACGGATATGTCGTTCAACTAAATGAACATATCTTGCATAAGTTGACTCCTTTATATTAATTTTCACAGATTGTAACCAATCTGTAAGAACCTTATCATATGTTATTTTTTCTTTACCAACTATTATAATAGGTTCATAAACATTTACTTGTTTATCTAATAACTTTCTTTTTACCTCTTGATATGTTCTTGCATAAATATATCCATACTTTGCTTTTTTATTTTCATCATAATGCTTAATATATCTACCTTCCCATCTCCCATCTTTCCGTTTATAAATATTTTGTCCTTTTCTTGGCATAATAGTTCCTCCATTTTTCAAATAAGATTGACTAAAAATTTGACGGTATTTTTCTATCCCTAACATAAAAATATAAATACTCGTCTTGAACGAAAGCGTGTCCGACAATTATTTCAACTATAGTAGACGTTCTCATACAAAACTAAAGACTAGATAATAAATAAAAATCTTTCTACATTTTTTATATAATATTGACAGATAGAATAATTTTTTGTATTATTATAGACAATAGTTCTTTACAAATTTACTTCGTTAAGTAATATACTTTACGAAAAATCAACAAGTGACAAGTGGACAAACTCCACTTGTTTTTTTATTAAATTTTTTCATTGATTAATAAGAATATAATAAACCAAGTACTATTTTCTTTCATCTATTTTAGATTATATCGTGTTTTGTTTATAAAAGTCAACAATACACGATTATTTTTTCTTTCTTTTATAGATACAATAAAATATATAAGAGGGAGGAACACAAATGTCAAATAGTGATTTATGTTTACAAGAAATGGGACAAAGAATTATAGAACGTCGAAAAAACCTTGGATTAACACAAGAAGCCTTAGCTGAAAAGGCAGATATTACAACACAATTTGTTTCTTATGCAGAATCTGGAAAACGAGCTATGCGACCAGAAAATTTACTGAAAATAGCTTCTGCTTTGGAAGTAAGTACCGACTATTTGCTTACTGGAACAATTGTAGATAAAGATTTACTTATTTTGTCTGATAAAATGAAAAAATTAACACCTACTGAATTAAGAATTATAGAAAATATCATAGATGAATGTAATACTCTTTTTCACTCAAAAAAATAATCTAAAAATAAAAGAAGCTTCGATATTTTATATTACTGTTCAAATTTTTGCTTTAGTTATATTTTTTCTCTTTTATAAATATGAAAGAAACGATGACCTTATAACCATCAAAAAATATAACTTGAAACAGTAACCATTTTATATATCGAAAATTCTTTTATTTTTAGATTATTTTTTTATATAACTTATTGCTCACTCCCGAAATGAAACTTTCACTTGCTTTTTATAAAAGGCTACTCCAATTTTTATAATTCTCCTAATACCTTCTTGTTGCATTTCCATAGCATATTGTTTTGTTTCGATTTGGTCAATCGCTTGTCTACTCAATTGTTCTAACTTTTCTGTTACTTGTGTATCTTCTATTTTCTCCTGTGGAACTTTAAGTTCTAACAGTATTCCCGGAAGTCTTTTATCAAATGGTTTCATTTGAATATCATATCTACCCATTCCACTCTCTCGATTCGAAGTCACTTGATAAATATTATTCATTACTGCATAAATCCCTAACATCAATCCATGATAAAAATTTTCATGTGCATAGTCAAAAGAACTGATAGTCTGTACTAAAAAATCCTCTAAATGTTTTTGAAAATCTGATATATTCTGTTTTAACAAAGAATGTTTAATCGAAATTGCAGTTGACTGCTTAAAATGATTAGAAAATGCTGAGATAATTTCTTTTTCATATACATAAAAAATTTCCTTATTGGGAACTGCAATATCACAAATATGATTTCCGTCAAAACAAAACTCTGTCTTTACAGACTTCAAATATCCTGCTGATAATAAAAAGCTATACACAGATGCTGGATTGTTTTCAATTTCTGGATAAATGACGGAAGTATCTACATAAGAAGAAATCGTTTTGCCTTGCATCAATAATTGTAAATTTTCAAATATTTCTTCTGTCCCACCACTAATAATTTGCCTAATAATACTATTATCACCTGTCGATTGCCAAAACGCTTTTGGTAAACAAGATTCGTCTAAATAGTTAAGTACTGACCATGGATTAAAAATTTCTGTAGTTCCAAAACGATAGCCATCGTACCAATCACAAATCTCATCAAACTTATCTTGATAACCATAGTAAGATAACAATTCTTTTACTTCATCTTCTGTAAATCCAAAATACTCACTAAAACGTTCCTCCATAATAGAATTTACTTTCAAATTGTTCATACCACTAAAAATACTCTCCTTCGCCACACGAAGAATACCTGTCATAAATCCAAATGATAAATGCTCATTATCTTTAAATCCACCAGAAAATAAATTTCGCATAAAATTAACTACTTTATCATAATATCCCATAACATATCCTTGTTGTATTGGTGTATCATATTCATCAACAATAATAATTGGTGCTATATCATAATGTGTATGAAGCATTCTAGAAAGATTCAAAAATGCCATAGCAATATCTGTTTCTTTTGCTTTTTCTTCTAAAACTTCTGTAAAATATTTTTTCTCATACAAACTAAGCTTTTCACTATTTAATAATTCATTATGTCGCTCAAATTCATTTCGTAAAATTCTATAAATATACTCATAAGTTACTTCCCAAGTTTCACATTTTACATCTTTAAAAGTAACATAAATGACTGGATATTTTCCTTGATATTCTTGATATTTTGAACCACATTGCCAAATTTTCTTATCTCGAAAATAGACCGAAGTATCTTCTTTACTTATTTCAAAAAAGGTGCGAATCATATCCATCGTCAATGTTTTACCAAATCGGCGAGGTCTAGTAAATAAAGATACTTGTGGAATAACATCTAAAAAATCTCGAAGCAATAATGTTTTATCTACATAATAATAACTTGTTACTGCCTTTTTATAATCAGAAATTCCTATTGGTAATGGTTTTAAATAAGTATCCTTGGAAACACCATCTGATTTTCTTCCATCTTCTGGACGCTTTGCCGTTTCTGGAATCATCCAAAACTTCCCTTCTTTTTTAGCACCACTAATTTTCCCAGTACGGCATAACATAGTAATTCTCCTCTCCGTCAAACCCCACTTTTCTGCCAAAATCGTTGCTTTCAAATACCTCATACTACAAATTCCTTCTTTCCTTTTCTTATTATTGTGTCATAACTACAATAATATGTCAAGTTATTCAGAAATATTTAAATAAATTATATCAAGTTATTCAGAAATATATAAATAAAATATTATATAAAAAGGTTCCTTTTTCATTCTAAAAGTTACTATTCAGCCCTAAAGTAAATTATTAAGCAAAAGCCTTACTTTTCTTGGTATCTGGCAAGAACCGTTTAGAAACGGCAGTCCCCCACGAGGTCTTTTCGAGCCTAGTACTGCTCCGTTTCGCCACGAGCACAAGCGTGTCCTAGAAGATACAAGAAAAGTAGGCTTTTTAATAAAAGGCTGAATAGTAACTTCTAAAAATTAATCTCTAAATAAAAAAATTATTCGATATTTTATCAGTTATATCGAATAATTTTTTATTTTTATATTGTTTTTTCGATATAACTTTCTTATACTATAAGTAACCTTGAAAACCTAAACGATTAGCAAAGAAAGGAGTATCCTATTTATGATTAAACGCGAGCAATATATGAGTCGCATTCGTCCTTTTATTGGAAGTGACCTAATTAAAGTTATGACAGGAATGCGTCGTAGTGGTAAATCGGTAATGTTAGAACTGATTAAAGAAGAATTAATTGCTTCTGGTATTCATCCAAATCAATTTATCTCCATTAATTTTGAAGATATGCATTATTATCATCTTCTAAACGCAAAAACTCTGCACGATGAAATTACTAAAAGAACTGAATCTATCCATAATAAAGTCTATCTTTTCTTTGATGAAATTCAAGAAGTAACCGATTGGGAAAAATGCGTCAATTCCCTTCGTGTTAGCTTAGACTGCGATATCTATATTACAGGGTCTAATGCTAAATTATTATCTGGAGAATTAGCTACTTATCTTGCAGGACGATATGTAGAATTTGTAATCTATCCTTTTTCATTTTCTGAATTTTTAGAACTTTATCATACAATTACACCAAATGCTTCGATTCAACAAAGCTTTCAAACATATCTTCTTGTAGGTGGTATGCCTTATTTATCTCATCTTCGCTATGAAGAAGAACCATCTAGGCAATATCTTTCTGACCTTTTCAATTCTGTTCAATTAAAAGATATTGTAAAAAGAAATAAAGTACGTGATGTCGATTTACTAGAAAGAATTATTGCTTATGTTATATCTAATGTTGGAACAACCTTTTCTGCTTCCTCCCTCGTAAAATTTTTCAAAAGTGAACAACGTACGGTATCAGCAGAAACCGTATTAAACTATATAAAATATTGCACAGATGCTTATTTATTTTACCAAGTAAAACGTCAAGACTTACATGGAAAACAAATTCTTGCTTCTAATGAAAAATACTATCTTGCTGACCATGGTATTAGAGAAGCGGTATTTGGTGGAAATATGCGTGATATCAACTTAATTCTTGAAAATATTATTTACCTAGAATTACTACGACGTGGTTATGCTGTAACTGTTGGAAAAATAGAGAATAAAGAAATTGATTTTATTTGTGAAAAAAGAAATGAAAAACTCTATGTACAAGTTACTTATTTACTTGCATCAGAAGATACCATAAAACGAGAGTTTGGAGTATATGATAAAGTTCTAGATAATTTTCCAAAATATGTAGTTTCTCTTGATGAGTTTAATATGAGTCGAAATGGAATTAAACATAAAAATATTCGAGACTTTTTATTAGCAAAAGAATGGAACTAACTTTCTAAAGGCTTATTTCAAGATTTTTTATAAAGCTTGGAATAAGCTTCTTCTATTTTATTCCAGTTAAGATATGGCAAAGAACATCTCTCCTCAATTGATTTTCTAAAATTCCATTACTATAATTTTATATAGGGTCCGCTTTACTCATTCCCTCTCTTAATTTTACAAATCACTATTTTATAAAGAAAGGAAGAAAAAACATGGAATTAACAGATTTTCTTGGATTACTTGGCGGTCTTGCGTTATTCCTTTATGGTATGCAAATGATGAGTGATGGTCTAGAAGATGCGGCTGGCAACCGTATGAAACAGATTTTAGAGAAACTCACTTCCAATCGTCTTCTAGGCGTACTTGTTGGAGCTAGCATTACCGCAGTTATCCAGTCATCTTCTGCCACTACGGTTATGGTAGTAGGATTTGTCAATTCAGGTATGATGACATTAAAACAAGCTGTCTGGATTATTATGGGTGCTAATATTGGTACGACGATTACAGGTCAGTTAATTGCCTTAGATGTTGGTATGCTTGCTCCTTTATTTGCTTTTCTTGGTGTAGCAATGATTGTATTTTTAAAGATGCCAAAAGCACATCATTTTGGTAAAATTCTTGCAGGTCTTGGTATCCTATTTATTGGTATGGATATGATGGGAACTGCTATGGACCCATTAAAAGATTCTGAAGCATTTATTTCTTTAATGACTACCTTCTCCAATCCAATCATTGGTATTTTAGCAGGTGCTTTATTTACAGCTGTTATTCAATCTTCTTCTGCTTCGGTTGGTATTTTACAAACACTTGCAAAAGGTGGATTGATTCCTTTTTCCAGTGCTGTTTTTGTTTTATTTGGTCAAAATATTGGTACTTGTATTACAGCCGTTCTTGCAGCAATTGGTACAAACCGCAGTGCTAAAAGAACAACCATTATTCATTTAATGTTTAATATGATTGGAACGATTGTTTTTACAACGGTTTGCTTATTATTCCCATTAGCTGATTTTGTGGAAAGTCTCACTCCAAACAATCCAGAATCACAAATCGCAAATATGCATACGATATTTAATATTGTAACTACCTTGCTTTTACTTCCATTTGGTACAATATTAGCAGAGTTAGCTACTAAAATTTTACCAGACAGCAAAGAGAATGCCAATACACAACCTACTCTTGCTATGTTAAGTGAAGAATTTGGTAGAAATCGTACTTCTCTTGGCACAGGAGCAATTCATATGGATTTACTTCATCAAGAAATTGAACGTATGCTCACTCTTGCAGGAAAAAATTTGGAACGCTCTTATCAAGTTGTATTAGATGCTGATGCTTCTGGTTTTAAAAAGATAGAAGAAACCGAAGAAGTAATTGACGCATTGAATAAAGAAATTTCTCAATATATTTCAAAAATTCTAGTACATAATAATAGTGACGAAAATGTTGCTGATATTGAAGAATACTTTTTAATTACAGGAAATGCAGAACGTATTGGTGACCATGCAGTCAATATTGGAGGTTACTCTAATGTGATTCAACGTAAGTCCATTACCTTTTCTGATGGTGCAAAAAAAGAACTTCTTGAGATGCAACAAATTACAAAAAAAGCAATTCAACGTGTTCTTAATAAAGATACTGATACTGCAAAATGGCTATCCGAAATCGCAGCACTAGAACAAAAAATTGATGATATGACAGGTTCCTATCGGGAACACCATTTAAACCGTATGCGAGAAGGAAAATGTTCTGAAGAAGCCTGTGTCCTCTATTCTGAACTTTTAACCGACTTTGAACGTATTGGTGACCATGTCTTAAATGTAGCACAATCTTTCTCAAAAATTCACACTAAATATTATAATTAACAGCTAATTATGTTATACTTTAACCAAATCGAAGCGAATTATGAATATCCGCTTGCCTCAACTCTAAAAAAATCGAGGTATCTATATGGACTGTAAAAGAAAATTAAAAGAAGGACTATTTACTCTTGCTACCTTATGTTTCATCTACATCTTAAATATTATCATGCAAGATATCTTTTATACAAAAACATTAATTCCTATGTTATTTGTACTTGGTGTGTTTTTTGTTTCTTTAAAAACACAAGGATATTTTTGGGGAATTACTGGCTCTTTAATTAGTGTTTTGGCAGTAAATTATGCCTTTACTTATCCTTATTATGCGATTGATTTAATTTCTCCTGAATGTGTAGCTTCTGCTATTGTAATGCTTGTCGTTGCTATTACTACTAGTACACTGACAACAAAAGTCAAATTACAAGAAAAAATAAAAACGGAAACGGAAAAAGAACGAATGCGTGCTAACTTGCTTCGTGCTATTTCTCATGATTTAAGAACTCCATTAACTACCATTTATGGTTCTTGTTCTGCTATTTTAGAAAATTATGATACACTGACAACAAAACAAAAACAAACTCTACTTAGCGAAATGCAACAAGACTCTATGTGGTTAATTCGTATGGTAGAAAATTTACTCTCCATCACACGAATTGATGGAAAAAAAGTACAGCTTTCCAAAGTTCCTACTGTATTAGAAGAATTGATTGATACCGTTCTAATTAAATTTCATAAACATTATCCAAATCAACACGTAGAAGTAGAAATTCCAGATGATTTTGTTAGTATTCCTATGGATGCTATGTTAATTGAACAAGTGTTAATCAATCTATTAGAAAATGCGGTTGTTCATGCAAAACAAATGACAAAACTAGGACTTACCGTTACCATAGAAGAAAATCAAGCACAATTTCACATTTATGATAATGGTTGTGGAATTGCACCTGACAGACTTAACAAATTATTTTCTGGATATTTTGATACAGAACAAAAACTTGTGGATGGAAAACGTAGCAATATGGGAATTGGACTTTCCGTTTGCTCTGCCATTATCAAAGCTCATGGTGGTGATATTTCTGCAACAAACAACCAAGAAGGTGGTGCTTCTTTTTATTTTGTATTACATCTGTAACAATTTTTTAGACTTTTAAAAATAGGGAGGAATTATGAGTAATCGTTTTAAAATTCTTGTTATTGAAGATGAAGCAAATATTAGAAGTTTTGCTAAAACTATTTTAGAAGCCAATGACTATCAAGTAATTACAGCAGATACCTGTCAAAATGGAATTATGATGTTTTCTTCTCATCGACCAGACTTAATTTTACTAGATTTAGGTCTTCCAGACCGAGATGGATTAGAATTTATTCATACAATTCGCACACAGCAAGATGCTACACCAATCTTAGTATTATCTGCTCGTACTAATGAAACAGATAAGGTTGAGGCTCTCGATTTAGGAGCTAACGATTACATTACAAAACCATTTGGTACAGCAGAACTAATGGCAAGAGTACGAGCTGCTTTACGCAACAGTACAAGAGCTGCTAACTCTGCCCTGTCTTTTGGTGGAAAATTTACTCTATATGATTTAATCATAGACTATGATAGACGTATGGTATTTATTGCAGGAGAGGAAATTAAACTCACACAAACCGAATATAATATTTTAGCACTGCTTACAAAACACACCGGAAAAGTAATGACGTATGCAGCTATTATTCGTGAAATTTGGGGACCTTCTGATGACGGAGGAGTAAAAAAACTCCAAGTGAATATGGCAAATCTTCGAAAGAAGTTGGGAATTAAACCTGGAGACAATCGATATATTATCAATGAACTTGGTGTAGGCTATCGCATTAGCGAGGAATCTATGTAAAAAAGGAAAGTGGATAACAAATATCCACCTTCCTTTTTTATTCTATTTTATAATCCTTCCATACTGCTTAGACCGTTTCCAAGTACAGTATTTTCGCAATCTTCTTTTTTCCTGTAATAATATAGCATCCTGTATTATCAAGCGACACGACATAACTTTCACAATCTTCTGGTATATTGATTTTACCATCTTTTGGACGTTGTCTTGTAATGTAATACCCTTCTGCTTCATAACAAATCCCTTCTTCCAATGATAAAATATATTCTTCTAACGTTAAACGATTATGTGCAATAATCGTTGCATGAGGTTGTCCTACATATCGAATATGCCATGGTTCAAATCGAATTCCTGTTATTTTCTTTCCATAGGATGGATAACGAATAATAAATCCATACTCATGACAATGCGAATTCACAAATTGCCCCGCTTTCGAACGAAGAAATCCACTTCCCGCATAATGTGCCACATACACATCCAAGCAAAGCCCTGTTTCATGCTCACTAGCTCCGGGAATAGTTGCTGTTGTGCTATCTTCCTCATACAGTTTTGCCTGTTGCTCTCTATCTCGTACCGAACTAGATACATACAATTTATCTTCCGTTTCTTCTGTAACAGCAACAGATAATTTTGCATAAGCATCCATAATACAAGTATTCATCAACAATCCCGAAGTTTTATATTGTTTTGTTTCGGCTTTAAAATCTTCTGATAACATATATTCTGTATTGACAAGCATCATACTTTGGTCAAACGTAACACGCTTATCTTGTTTTAACTCCTCTAGAGAGCATTCTTGCATTGGAGGGGAAGTCTGTACTACCAAAATATTTTTTGTTCCAAATCCAGTGGTAAGTAAATACCACTGGTCCGGATTTACATAAAAGAATGCTCCTAGAAGTATAATCAAAGGAAGGGATACTGCCAGAAATTTATACACGCTTTTTTTCTTTGCTTTTTTCTCCATCTAATAACTCTCTTTCTACTTGGCAGAAATCTTCCTATTCTTCTGTTTGTGTCAACTTCTCAATCAATCGTTCCATTACAAACTCAGGTACACTACCTTCTTTAAAACGAAATCCACTTGTCCAAGCAATCACATTACTATCTTCATATCCATTCTCTGTATAGAAAGATACTTCTACATTTAAATTATTAACTCTTCTTGGAAATGATCCAAACTCGGAAAAGTAATTAGAATAGGCTAATCCTTTCACACATTCTGCTATTTCTTTTGGGTCTGTAATTTCCAGTTCGATTTCCTTATAATATTGTTCTGTCATCACAGGATACTTTTCACCATAATAGTAAGTATCATAAACTTCTACATCATCATAACTTTCATACACGTTAGAGTCCTCACCTGCTAACTCACTTAATGTACCACTATATCGAATCGTTAATTTCTCTATCGTATCTGTTTCTGTAATAGGTGTAATCGTATAACCATTTGCTTTAATCAGTGCAATCGTTTCTTTCATGGATGGATAAATTAAGAACTTCTCTCCAGCATTTTTCGTGCGAATTGTTCCATCACTATAATATATAACATATTCTACAGACATATCTCCAATGGCAGTAGTTTCTCTTAATTCTTCAAACGTAAGTGCTAATAATTCTTTTCGGTAAGTTGCTAGCAATTGTTCCATTGTTTGTTTTGATGTAATCATATTTGTCATAGAAGAAATTGGACTAAAACAGCTAATCGATTTTAATTCTAAATTTGTCTTTTCCAAGCTAAACAATGGATGAATCGCTGTCTTAAACTCTTCATTTTCATAAATACGTTCTGCCAAATCTAAAAATTCATAAAGATTATATCGATATTCACGAGTCACTTTACTTCCATCTTTTAATGTATATTGAATGACATAGTTACTTACACTAACATATTCTGTTTTTAAACTACCATAATAATTATTATAACCAAAGAATTCTATCCTACGATGCTCTGAAATTTCTTTTGCAAGAAATTGTGCTAATTCATACATGGCATCAAACTCTGTTACTTGCATTTCTTCTAAGGCAAATTCTTCCGCCGAAATCCAACCTCCTTCTTTATCACAATAGCTTCCACCAAAACGCAAATCTGAAGAAGCAAGTGCCATATGTGCAATTTCTTCTTTCTTTGGCACATAAGAGTCATAACCAAATACATCATAATAAAACAATAATGGTGTAATTATTGCTACTGCTATCGTTGCACCCATCTGCCTTTTATGAGAAAGACACTTCTTTACATCCCCTTGATATAAGCTTTCAATAATACCATGTGCAATCAATGCACCAAGAATAGAACCAAGAATTAACCATACCATCGCAAAATCTTCATCCAAATCATACTGTAATGCAAATAATACTAAACCTGCTACCACACCAACTGGAATCGCAATTAAAATACGAACGATTGGTTCTGAAATTTTAAAACTCATCGCTGTATCTGCTTTTTCACTTGGACGCTTCTTATATAACCAAAGTGCAATCACGCCAAGTAACACTGCCATTACGACAAAAGAAAGTAGTTCTAATACGACCGATACTGTTTCATTATAGAAATTAGAAATAAGACTCATATAAAAACTAAATGGAGAAAGCCATCTTGTATTCAATACAATATCTTCCCAATCTGCACTTCTTGTATACATTGTGACAAAAAAGCTCTCTTGAAGCAATAAAACCAATGCATAAATGGCAGGTGCATATGCATTTAAAACAACTATTCCAAAAAATGCGATGACTAACTTTCCTGTAAGAACCATTGCAATAATGGTAGATAAATACAAAATAATATAACCCATCAGATTCCAAAAGAATCCAAACATAGCATCCAAAAAGATTCTCATAGACATAACACCAAAGATTGTACAAATCAAGTATACATAAAGAATACTAATCACATATGGTATTACATAAATCAAAAGTCCATTGACAAAACGTACTGCAAATAGTTGTTCTCGCTTCACTGGAAGGCTATGATAAAAGTCCATCTGCTTTTTGGAATGCAAATAAGCAAACCCACTAATACCACAAATCACTGCACCTACACAAGTTACCAATGCTAACCATACATTTAAACCAGTAAAATCAGAAACATACATTGCAATTCTCTCTAATATTTGCGCTTCTGTCAAATAAGTATTATTTGTATAATTTGTTACCCAATCTTGCAACATCATCGTAAATACAATTGGAAATGTTCCAAAAAATACTAAAGAGGCAAGAATAAATGTCCAAAGTCTACGTCTAAAATCTTCTTTTAATAAACTAAAAAATGAGTTTCTTGATGTCATATCCTGCCACCTCCGTTTCACTAATAAAAATTTCTTCCAAACTTAATGGCAATACTTCCATAAAAATTGGATTTGCTGTCTGAATTTGATTCCGAATCTCATCACTATTTCCTCTAGCCGTAATCGTATAAAGAGAACCTCTAATTTCTTTCTTTACTACATTAATTTGTTTTAATACTTCCTCAATCCGACTATTTGCCTTAAACGCACACTGCACTTTATGAATATTTACTTTCATATCCTCTAAATCTTTGGATAATAATACTCCACCACGATGTAATAATCCAACATGGTCACAAATGTCCTCTAACTCACGTAAATTATGAGAGGCAATAATTGGTGTCATTCCTCGTTCTTCGATTTCCTTTGCAAAAATACTTTTTACTGCCTGTCGCATCACAGGGTCTAACCCATCAAAAGTTTCATCACAAAATAAGTACTTGGTATTTGCACAAATACCACAAATGACAGATAACTGCTTTTTCATACCTTTGGAAAAAGTAGCAACTTTTCTCTTTTCTGCTAATCCAAACTGTGCTAATAATTTCTTTGCTCTTGCGGTATCAAATTTAGAATATACCACAGAATAGTATCTCATCAACTCTTGTGGTGTTGTATTTGCAAAGAAATACTGGTCATCCGAAATATAAAAAAACTCTTGCTTTGCCTTTGGATTTTCATATACTGGCATATCATCTAATGTAATCGTTCCTGCATCTGGCAATAACACACCTGATAACATTCGAAGAAATGTACTTTTTCCAGCACCATTTGTACCAATCATGCCGAAAACCGAACCTTCTTTAATCGTAACAGATACATCATCTACCGCTAAAATATCAGAAAACGATTTGCTGACATTTTTCGCTTCTATCATAAATTCATTTCCTTTCTTTTTATAAAACTATTATTTTATAACTACACACTTAATTATTTGTTATTGTAAAATCCTTTTACTAAATCCGTAAATTCATGTTCCGAAATTTCTGCTTTTTTTGCCTCTTGAATCAATTCAGAAAGCTGTTTTATCAATTCTTCCTTATGCTGTTTTCTAAGATTTGTCACTCCTGCCACAAAATTTCCCCGTCCTTTCACACAATAAATCACACCTTGTCGCTCTAGCTCAGCATAAGCTCTCTGTACGGTATTTGGATTGATAGACAAATCCATTGCTAATTCTCTAACACTTGGTAATTGACTATCTGTTTCTAAAATCCCGAGCAAAATCAACTCTTTCATCTTCTCTGTAACCTGCTCATAAATCGGTCTACGGTCTGCATAATCTAGAGTTATCACACTACCCCCCCCTTTCCAAATTATGTTTATTCAGAAATTTTATTGAAAATTCCTTTCCTACCCTCTATACTAACTGTATTAACATTCTTAATACAGTTAGTATAGTAACACACAAAAAAATTCCTGTCAATAGAAACCAGAAATTTTTCTAAAAAAATTTTAAAATTTTTTAAAAAAAGTACTTGCCAAATCAAAAAAAGTATTGTATAATAGCACTCGTGTTAAGGAACACAAGTAAAACATATAGGGCTATCGCCAAACGGTAAGGCAACGGACTCTGACTCCGTCATCTCAAGGTTCGAATCCTTGTAGCCCTGCTTTTAGAACCGAAATCATTTCGGTTCTTTTTTTGTTTCTAAACTGCTACTATAAAAGAGGTTGTTACTAAATCAAGTATTCAGAACAACCCCTACTTTTCTTAATTCAAGCGATACGTCATAGAAGGTCTTCCACCTGTTTCATAATTCATCTGTCCAACTATTTTTCCAGTTTCTAAAAGATAGTTCATATATCTACGCACAGTTACACGAGATAGTCCAATTCTATCCGCAATCTCCTCTGCTGTAAGCTCTATCACTCCATTATCCTTTAAAAACTCTAAAATCACTTCTAACGTAGTACTTTGAATTCCTTTTGGAAGATGGCTTTGTGATTTTTCTGTTGTTCCTCCTAAAAAAGCATCTATTTGTTGTTGGTCAAAATGAGTTGTTCCTTGAAAAAAATCTTTTCTACTTAAAAATTTTTCTAATGCTTGTTGAAATCTCTCATTTACAAATGGCTTCACTAAATAATCCACAATTCCAAGTTGAAAAGCCTCTTCTATCGTAGCAGTATCATTTGCTGCAGTTACCATAATAATAGAAACAAGCAAATGATGTTCTCTTATTTTTCTAAGCAGTGTTAAACCATCCGTTCTTGGCATATATACATCCAAAATCACCAAATGTACGGTATGTGTCAACAAATATTCTAATGCCGATGCTCCATCTTTACATACCTGTGCCACACGAAAATTAGCATTTTGACTTACATACTGTTGATTTATCATGGCAACCATAGGGTCATCCTCTACAATTAAAACTTCATACATCTAAGTTCTCCTCTACTTTCTCATAAACAAATAGTATTTTTTAAGATATTGCAATACTAATCGATGTTCCTACTCCCTCTTCCGACTCCACCGAAATTGTTCCACCATATTTTTGTATTAAGTTATGAACAAGAAATAATCCTGTTCCATGACTTTCTCCTTTTGTTGTGAATCCATTTTTAAATAATTCTGATTGATATTCTTCTTTAATGCCCATTCCTGTATCATCCACTGTAATTAAGAGTGCATTTGGTTTTGAAAAAACACCAACCGATAATTCTTTTGGAAGACTATCTTTATCATTTATGGAATCCATGGCATTATCCAAAAGATTTCCTATAATTGTTACTAAATCGCCAGAAGAAAAAGAAATATCATTTCTAGATAACTTGCTTCCACTTTTTAATACAAATTGAATATTCAGTTCTGCTGCCTGTGCATACTTTCCTATTAACAAAGCCGCAACGGATGGGTCTTCTATATTTTTCATAATATTATGAAGTACTTTTTGCTGAATAGACGCAATATGTGTAATATATTCGCTTGCTTCGACTGTCTTCCCCATTTGAATTAATCCAAGTATCACATGAAGTTTATTGACAAAATCATGGTTATTTGCCCTCATAGACTCTACCATATAGCGTACTCCTGACAAATCCTCCATCAATTTTGTATATTCGGTTCTATCACGAAGAATACATAATGCACCAATTATTTTTTCGTGTTCCATAACAGGTATGATATCCGCAAGTACCTCAAACCCTTGAGAAGTTTGTAATGATATTCCAACTACTTTTTCTCCTTTTTTTAAAGCGTTTTCTACACAAAGCATTGTTAAAATATCTTCTACTTTCTGTCCTTCTAATAAAAGAGACGGCATTCCTAAAATCATTTCTGCTGCTTTATTTCCATATATCATTTTTCCATCTATATTTACAGCAATAATTCCTTCCTCTAAGGAATCCAACACATTCTCTCGTATTGTAAACATTGCACTAAATGTATCTGGTTCATACCCATGCAATTTTTCTTTTATTTTCTTAGATAATTGCTTTGAAAGAATAATAGAAAAAAGAATAATCACTATAACACAACTTAAATGAATAAAAATCGTATTTAAAATAATCCGCTGAATGTTAGAATTTAACATAACAGCAATAACAAATCCTAAATACTCTCCATTCTCATTATAAATTGCCGCATACGCCCTTCGTTGTGAACCAGAAGGTCCAATATCACTTGTTACATAAAACTGATATGTTCCATATGTAAATTTGGGTACTATACCATCATAACTAGAACCAATTAACGTTTCATTTGTATGATATCTTCTTATATTATCTTTCCCTATTATAGAAATTACATCAATATTAGAAAGAGATTCTTTTAACGAATCTAAATAAGTACGAAGCATTAGCTTTGTATCCTCTGAATTATCAAAGGAAAGTTCTCTTTGTACTGGTACAGAATTTGCAATCACTTGTGCCATATTTTGAAGATTTTGGTCAAGATATCGGCTTTCTGACTCCACATTCACAATAATACTAATACTAGCAATAAATACAGTTAAAATAAGAACAAGTAAAATCAATATACGAAAAATATCTTTTTGAATTTTTGTGCCTGACTGCATCCTCTCTCCCTCCTTTTCGGCGAATTATATCATTTTTTTACTTTTAACACAACCAAACAAGGACTTTTGAAAGTAAAAAAAATAAGTAAACTACTATTTTTTGTTGCTTATCTTTCTAAACATATTCCTTATGTTCTAATGATTGTTTTCTTTATTCTTCCCTCGTATAATGGCGTCAACAAAAAAAAGTAATGCTTTTCAACAAAATGAGCGAAACGCATTACAAAAAAATAATGATAAAGGAGACTCTATTATGGAAACAATTGCAAGCATTATGGAAACACTAATGGTCATCTGTTTTGGTATTTCTTGGCCACTCAATATTATCAAAGCATGGAAATCCCGTACCGCACAAGGTACAAGTATTTTATTTTACTCTTTCATTTTTATTGGATATATTTTTGCACTGGTTGGAAAATTTGTTCTAATCCACCTGAATGCACCAAATCCTTGGTATGAAACCGTTCACTGGTATGTTATGTTTTTCTACATCTTAAATATTTTAATGGTTAGTACCGGAATTTTCATTTATATCCGAAATAAAATACTAGACAGAACTATATTAAAAATAACAACACAATAAGGAGGGAATACAATGAGTGCATACGCAGAAGTTTTAGAATACAACATCCATCCCGCTATTTTAACAAACACAAAAATAGCCTCTAGTTTAAATTTAATAGAAGCAAGAAAAAACAATTTAGAGCTATACAATTACCATACCCTTAATAAAATTGCTCAAAAAAACCAAACTGTACTTCTTGGTTCTTCCTTTGCAAAAGCAATTCCTGTTTGCGAATTAAAACAATCCTTTGACTTAAATGTCACTATTTATAACCGCAGTATTACAAACCTTTCCGTTTTTGATGTGAAACCTTTTTTAAATGATTGTGTTTTTGCTCTTGCACCAAAAAAATTACTTTTAAACCTTGGAGAAACGGACTTAGAACAAGGAACTCACTCTATTCCAGAAATCATAGAAGCTTATGAACAACTTATCACTTCTATCAAAACAAACATAAAACGCTGTACTATTGTTATTGTTTCTGTTTGCAATAACGATAATGAAATTCATCCAGAAGAATTAAACCGACAACTAGAAATGCTAGCCAAGAAAACAAACTGCCAATACGCTGATATTAGCCCTGCTTTCTCCCACGATACGCCAAGTATTAAAGCATTCAACCTGCTAAAATTCTTCCTCTATGATAAAATTACCTTTATAGATGCTATGACATTAGTAAATATATAACATAATTCTTTTCGTAAATACTAGATAAAATAAGCTCTAAATAATTATAGTTTCATTTCTAAACCTATTTTACAAATCAATACGTTACCTTGGCAAAATCCTTGTATTTTTCTATCTAATAAGGACCGTTTAGAAACGTCAGCCCTTGGCGAGATCTTTTCGAGCCTAGTACTGCTACGTTTCGCTACGAGCGAAAGCGTGTCCTTATAGATATAAAAATACAAGAATTTCTTAAGCATTATAAAATAACATTCCTATCTTTACTTTAAAATTTCTTTTAGGTAAGAAGTTCCACTAATCTCTCCTTTTACCCCTAAATATTCTAAAATGGTTGCTCCTGTATCTGCAAAACTCTCTCTTGTACCTAGATTTACTCCTGCCTTTACCTTTGGTCCAATCACTACCAATCCTACATATTCTCTTGAATGGTCTGTAGATACTGTTGTTGGGTCACATCCATGGTCAGCGGTAATAATTAACAAGTCATCCTCTTTTAATTCTGCTACTAACTCTGGTAATCTCTCATCAAAATAAGTCAACGCTTTCGCATATCCATCTACATCATTTCTATGTCCATACACCATATCAAAATCAACTAAATTTGTAAAACAAAGTCCTTCAAACTCTTCTTTCATCCATTCTAGGGTACGGTCAATTCCTTCTGCATTATTGGCAGTACGAACTGTTTTTGTAATACCACTACCTGCAAAAATATCATTGATTTTACCAACACCACGTACTTCTTTTCCTTGCTCTGCAATAAAATTTAACATTGTTTTCTTTGGTGGCACTAACGAATAATCGTGTCTTCTAGAAGTTCTTTTATATGGATGTTCTCCTGCAAATGGTCTCGCAATGACACGACCTACTCCAAACTTACCAGTACATAATTCTCTTGCAATTTCACAATAGCGATACAATTCTTCTACTGGCACAACATCTTCATGTGCAGCAATTTGAAATACACTATCAGCCGATGTATACACAATCAATGCCCCTGTTTCTATACTTTCTTTCCCATAATCTTTAATGACTTCTGTTCCTGAATATGGCAAGTTACAAATTGCTTTTCTTCCTGTTTTTTCTTCAAATGCACGAATCAATTCCTCTGGAAATCCATTTGGAAATGTTGGTAATGGTTGCTCTGACTCAATCCCTGCAATTTCCCAATGTCCAATCGTAGTATCTTTTCCCTTAGAAGCTTCTTTCATTCTAGCTACTGCACCAAGACGATGTTGCTCTGTTTTTCTTAAATCCTGAATACCTTCCAAATCAAAAAATCCATACTTTTCCATATTTGGCATAGAAAAAAAGGAACTATTGGCAGCAGCACACATTGTATTACTACCCTTATCTCCATATTCCGAAGAATCTGGCATTTCTCCAATACCAACACTATCCAAAATAACTAAAAAAACTCGTTTTGCCATGTTACCCACTCCTTTTCTTTTCTATATTATATACATAGGTACTAAAAAATTTTCACCAAGAAATTTCTGTTTTTTTGCGAATAGTTTATACTATTTTTATTTGAAGTTTCCTCCATTCTTTGTTATACTCTTAACTTAAGTAATCAAAAAGAAAGGACCTTGTGTATGAAACAATTTTTTTATCAATATCGTCACGCATTAGCATTTTTATACTTGCCCTTTTATCTCCTCTGTTTCTTTTACTTAGAAAACAGAAATACAAAAAACTATCATGTAATAAAACTGAACTTAGACGACCTTATTCCTTTTAATGAATGGTTTATTATTCCATATCTTCTATGGTTTGGCTATATTGCTGTTACTGTATTATATTTCTTTTTTACAAATAAACGAGATTTCTTTCGATTATGTCTCTTTTTATTTACTGGAATGACTATCTGTCTCATTATTTATTATTTTTGGCCAAATGGACACCACTTGCGTCAAGATTTAACGAAACTTGGAAGAGAAAATATTTTTACACAAATGGTAGCCCATCTTTATTCGGTTGATACATCTACCAATGTATGTCCAAGTATTCATACGTTAAACTCTATTGGTGCATGTATTGCCATTTTTCACAGCAATACACTAAAAAATAAACACATCCTTCGTAGTTCCTCTTTTTTACTTACGATAGCAATTTGTCTTTCAACCGTATTTTTAAAACAACATTCCATTTTTGATGTATTTTGTGCATTAGTACTTTCTTTAGTTATGTATTACATTGCCTATATTCCAAAATTTGAACGGATTTCTGAACAAGTAAAAAGTCCTAATCTAATTGCACATGAAAGTTCTCACCACTAATTAAACTGAAAGATTCGCCTTGCAATTTCATAGCCTACCTTGACAAACTCTTGTCCAGTCTGGCTATGAAGTTTAGAAGACCGACCAAGCACAGTTCTGCTAATCTTTTTAAACAGTTTCTTATTTGTATTTTCTAAATATTCCCACAGTTCATCTTTTTTTGCAAGACTCTCTTCCGTTCCAATTTTCATTAAAAATACTGAAGAAATTGTCATCATAATCATTAAATACTTTGTCATATATTTTCTTAATGGACGATTTTTTAACTTTGTCACATCATGTAAATCTATCAATGTTTTTGTTACAAATAATTGTTGGTCAATTCGCTTCATCATATTATTTTCATTGACTGATTGGTCTTCTCTACCAATAAAATAACGATACAAATTCAAATCTTGATAATACATTGTCTTTACCGTTGGAAGTGGTTGATATACATAAATGTTATCCACATAAAAAGTATGTTTTGGAAGTTCTAATCCACAATCTTTCAACAATTTGGTACGGTAAATCACAGAATGCATTAAAATAAACTGTCCCTGCCGAAAATGTCCTACATCTTCCCAAGAAAAAATACAGTCTTGTGGCATACAATTTCGATAATGTACAACTTTCTTACGCTTTTCTCCTAATTTTTCATACACATAGTTGCAAATAAACATATCAGGATTTGTGCCAATCTCTACTAAATTCCGAAGAGTTTCTAATACTTCCAATAGGGCATCTTCTTTTACCCAATCATCACTATCCACTACTTTAAAATAAAGTCCTGTTGCTTCTTTTAATCCTGTATTAACTGCACTTCCATGTCCACCATTTTCCTGATGAATTACCCTAACAATATCAGGATATTGCTCTTGTAATTCCAAACCAATTTCATAGGTGTGGTCTACCGAACCATCATCTACAACAATAATTTCCATATCATGTCCGCCTACTAGCAATGTTTCCACTGCATGACGCATATAATTCTCTGAATTATAACATGGAATCGCAACAGATAATAATTTCATTTAAATTCCTCCTTATTTTTTATACGTAAAAAATATATTTCCTGCTTCCAAAAACATCGCTTCTGCATTGCTTAAGGAAACGGTTTTTGTTTTTCCATCTTCGTATAATATCACATTACTCGAAGTGTAGCCAACTATCACAACAGCTTGTGTATCATTTTTCATCGCCATCACAGGAACACCTTTATATATAAAATAAAGAACTTCGTCTAATGTACTTCCTGTCAAAGAAATGATTCGATTTCCTGTCATTTCTTCTAAAAATTCTTTGACATTTTGTTCTGATGAAAATGCTAATACATCTATTTCTAAGCCCATATAGTCTGCCATGACACGAATGGCATCTTGTAAACTTGTGAAACCACTTTCTTTCAAAGAAATTCCTTTTGGCTCTCGAAGAGAAGAATTAGTCGGTTTTACACCTCTTTCCCAAATTACTTTCCCTTCCTCATTGACAACTGTTCCAACATTCTGTACATCATTTGCTAAAGAAACTGCTTTCGCACAGTCTTCCCTAACCCCTATCATCCTTCCAAAAGAATAAATATAATATTGTTCTTTTCTTTCTAAATCAGATACTCTTGCGGTTGTATCTTCTGAAATTAAGGTATACGGAATTTCTTCCACCATAGGAAATTCTTCCATTTCATAAAATGATGGCAAATCAATATAATACTCTGCAAACATCAATTCCGTAATTCGTTTTTCCAATTTTACAGATTGCTTTTTTTCTTCCACACTGTGTAAAATATACTCCTCTTTGATTTCTGTATATCCACCCGAAGCATTCTTTTTTACACGCTTCAGACAAATCGAACCACCAGAAACTTCTGCTTGTATTACATAAATTTCTTCTTTTTGATATGTTTTTCTTTCTTTTAAATTAGCATCTAATATTTTTACTAAAGAAGCTGGATAAATCGTTGTTCCATCTCCCATTACTTTGCAATCTTCTAATTTGCCATATCCACAAATGATATTTTCGTTAATTTCACCAAGAATACGAATAAATTCTCCTTCTCCTGCTAAAATTTCTTGTATTTCTCCTGTTTCTAAATATAACAGTTTTAATTTAGAATAATCTTCTTGCCATGCAATATAAGCACTATCTTCAAAGAAAAAAATTCTTTCTTCTTTTACTTTCTCTGAAATCACAAGTAATTTCTTTGTAATTAAATTATACGAATATATGACACCATCTATCATAAAATAAACCTCGTCATACTCATTCATATAACTAAAGCTTCCCATTTCCTCTTTTAACCTTTGATAACTTTCGCTCATTGGCAAATAAAGCTGTTCCTCAATTCGTTTCTCTCCTCGATAATAACGATATAACAAAATACCTGTTCTTCCTTCGTGCTCCCCTTTCCCCATATAACCATAGACCATAAAACTAATATCTCCATTTTCATATAGTTTCAGCACTCGGATATCATATTGGTCAGAAGAAATTCCCTGTTCCGCTTCTTTATCTTCACGAAAAGAAAATACTTTAGATAATAAATTTTCTGCCATATTATACTGCCATAATTCTTTATTTCGTATAAAAACTAAAATACTAGAATCTGACGTTACTAAAAAATCTATATCTGTATCATTCATAATTCCAAGCTTTAATTGACTTTGAGAAAGACTTGCTAAATTAGAATCAAAAACCGACTCCATCGTACGCTCATAATTTAATAAATGCTTGGAAGAAGCAGTTACTGTAATACGGAATTTTTCGGTTACATAATACTGCTCTACTCCTGTTTGCGTTTCTAACTCCACCATATAAGAAAGTGTCCCAACTGCAATATTAGAATAAATTTCTGCAATCGTCAATAATGGCTCTGTTAAAAGTTTTGGCTGTAAATCTCCCCAACAAACCATATAGGAACTGTCCTTAATACCAACTTTTGCATACGTTGAACCTGACCCTTTATACGTGCTTTCCAAATATGTTTTTAATGCATCTTCGTTTTTTTCCCTTGCCCATGTAGAAAAATCTTTCATAAAAGAAACTTTTTCTTCAAAATAACAATCTGCATAATATTTCACTCTAAAATAATAATAAATACGACGGCTTTCCGAATCTACTAACATTATTTCTACTGCATATTCTTCTCCCGTTTTTAATGAATTGGCTATTTTAATTCTAGCTTTTTTCTGTTCATTTTCTGTATTAAATGCGTTAATTGTTCCCTCAGCAATTTCCTCTTTCGTATCTACACTCTTGATTTTATAATGCAACTTCCTCACATCAGTACTATTTTCTTGAATCAGAAGTTCAAAAATTTGATTTTCCTGTACTGCTACTAAATTCTCTCTCATAGCAAACAAATCAATCGCTGACGTATACCCATACAACTGATTTACTGTCACTCCATCGCTTACTATTTCTATTGTTGGAAGTTCTGCCTCTGATGCCATTGTAGTTTTGACCGTTCCAAACATGACTTCATCCATATTGCTACCAAAAAAGTAAATAGAGGCAATAAAGACAGCCAATAGAACTAAAATTTTTACTGTATATTTCATCTTTCTATCCTCTCTGTATTTTGAAGTCTTGATTATACTATAACTTGTTTTTTTTAAAACTACAACTATTTTCTTTACCAAGTATCAGGCAAAATAGGTGACGCTAAGTATAAAATCGTCTTATAATTATTCTCATCCTGACTTATAGCAACATGAACATTGATTTTTCTTCCTTCTACTGTAATATAATTGTCTAAACTTGCCGTATAAGCATACACAGTATACAAATCCTTCTCTCTATGTTCGTACACAATACTTGCTCCTAATGCATCTAAAATCTTATTTGTTACCTCATTTCGACGGTCTAGTGTTAAATATCCAGAATAATCCCCTACCAACTGAATCGTTACACTAATATCCACACAACCTAATTCTTCCATTACTTCTTCTAACAAATTTTTATAAGTAAGTATTGCCTCTACGGAATTTTTTAGCATAATTTTAGCATAAACATATTCTTTTTTCACAGTTTCAGATTCCATTTCTTCTAAAAGAGAAATCACACGAAGCTCGGTATTTGCTACTTTTGCCTCTTTTTTATAAGATACTTCCTGTCGATTTGCTGTTGTTATAATACTTGGTTCTTCGGTAATATCTAACTGAATTTTTTCTGCAATATCAAATAAAATTTGCTCTTTTTCTAAAAAAATTCCTGTATATTTGGCAGTAACTTCTACTGTAGCACTCATTTCCTCTGGATTTGTCCCAGAAAAAGCAGATACTAAGCTTGTATTTTTTTCAAAAAAAGAACCAACCAATGCTTTTAAAATAACAAATAACCAAACTGCCACAATTAAAATCCATAATAATCTCCATCTTGTGATATTCACTCGTTTTTCGCTCGATTTTTGTTTTTCCATAACGATACTTCCTTTCTATTTCATATCTTATGGATATTATTACCAATAAAAACATATATCATTCACTTCTATACATAGACCTTGACTTTTTTCTTATTTCTATTTATACTTCTCTTTGTTACAACGCCCATAAAAACAAGGTCTTAAGGGCAATTAAACCGAGTGTTCGAGACCTTCCACTCGTAAAACAAAACTAAAGGAGAATAAAATTATGAAACAACAAACCTCAAAATCATTGGTATTTTCTGCCATGATTGCGACACTTTATGTCGTTCTAAGCTTTTTAAGCAACGCTTTTGGACTTGCCTCTGGTGCAATCCAAATCCGTATTTCGGAAGCCCTCACTATCCTCCCCTTTTTTACCCCTGCTGCCATTCCTGGACTAGCCATTGGATGTCTATTATTTAATTTATTATCCGGTGCAGCCATACTAGATGTTATCTTTGGAACAATTGCAACACTTCTTGGAGCAATCATTTCTTACTTGATTGGAAAACCTGCGAAAAAAATTAAATGGATGCGTTTTCTTCTCCCTATACCAACCATTCTCTCTAATGCTTTTATCATACCATGGGTTTTAAAAACCGCCTATGGACTTTCTGATGCTTACTGGTATCTTGTGTTTACCGTAGGACTTGGAGAGCTTATTTCTTGTGGAGTACTTGGCATGATACTTTTATTTGCACTTTTACCAATACAACAACAACTATTTCAAAATAAATAAAAAACTGACAAATAACTATAATTTTTAAAATTATAACTATCTGCCAGACTTATTTTCAATATATTTAGCAAAAGCCTTACTCTACGGAGTATCTAATAAGGACCGTTTAGAAACGGCAGTCCCCACGAGGTCTTTTCGAGCCTAGTACTGCTCCGTTTCGCTACGAGCGAGAGCGTGTCCTAATAGATACCCCGTAGAGTAGGCTTTCTGAACTTTTATCCTATATTATTTGGAAAGTTCCAAATTTACACTCAATGGGAAATGGTCACTCACATAAACTCCATCATAAGTATCTGTTACTACTTTATAAGAATTTACCTCAAACCCTGTTTTAGACATCAACATATAATCAATACAAATTTCATGTTCTTTACTTCCCCAATTATGGAATGTATGACTATTCATCGTTTCTTTTGCACAAAGTTTCGTATCTAATAAATGAGTGGTTGCATTTTTATATGTTTCCGAATCTTCATCCGCATTAAAATCACCCATTAAAAGTGCTGGTAATGAACCAAACTCTACCATCTTATTTAAAATTACATTAATACCTTTTATTCTTGCTTCTTCACTTACATTGTCTAAATGAGTATTAAATACAACAAATTTCTTCTGTGTTGCTTTCTCAATTAAAATAACATAGCTACAAATTCTATAACACCCAGCACCCCAATCAATACTCATTACTTCTGGTGTTTCCGATAACCAAAAAGAACCTTTATCTACTAAAGTATACAATTCCTCTTTATAAAAAACTGGATTGCCTTCTGGTTCTTCACACGCTTCTCTCCAAGTATTAATAGAATCATATTCTTTTAATTGTTCTTTTAAAAACTCATAAGCTAATGGCTTTACTTCCTGAAAACCAATAATATCTGCTTTCTGTTTTCTAATCGTATCAATAACTAAAGGACGACGATACTCCCAGCTTCTCTCTCCTGTATCCCAAGGATTGATATAACGAACATTAAAACTCATTACCTGCATGTCTATTCCCTCTTTTTCTTATTGTTTATAAAAAACCTATATGATTTCACAAAAGCCAAGTCTTGGTATTATCTGTGCAGAACCGTTAAGAAACGGCAGTCCTTGGCGAGGTTTCCCACGAGCCTAGTACTGCTCCGTTTCGCCACGAGCGAGAGCGTGTTCTAACAGATAATACCAAGATTGGTTTATTAGAAGATTATTATAATTCGCAGTTATTTACTGTTCTTGGGAATGGTACAACATCACGAATATTACCCATACCTGTTAAATACATAACACAACGTTCAAATCCAAGACCAAAACCTGCATGTCTTGCAGAACCATATTTTCTCAAATCCAAATAGAAATCATAATCCTCTGCTTTTAATCCAATTTCTTCCATTCTCTTTGTCAGCTTATCATAGTCATCTTCTCTTTGACTACCACCAATAATTTCACCAATGCCAGGAACTAAGCAGTCCATCGCTGCAACAGTCTTACCATCTTCATTTAATTTCATATAGAATGCCTTGATTTCCTTTGGATAATCTGTTACAAATACTGGTCTTTTAAATACTTGCTCGGTTAAATAACGTTCATGCTCTGTCTGTAAATCACAGCCCCAAGATACTTTATAATCGAAATTATCGTTGTTCTTTTCCAAAATTTCAATAGCTTCTGTATAAGTGACATGACCAAACTCAGAATTTAATACATGGTTTAATCTATCTAATAATCCCTTATCCACAAAAGAATTAAAGAAATTCATTTCTTCTGGTGCATTTTCTAATACATAGCGAATAATATATTTAATCATGCTCTCTGCAAGCATCATATCATCTTTTAAATCAGCAAAAGCAATTTCTGGTTCAATCATCCAAAATTCTGCGGCATGTCTTGTTGTATTTGAATTTTCTGCTCTAAATGTTGGTCCAAATGTATAAATGTTACGGAATGCCATGGCATAAGTTTCTCCATTTAACTGTCCACTTACCGTAAGGTTTGTTGGCTTATTGAAGAAATCCTTTGTAAAATCTACCATACCATCTTCTGTCATTGGAAGATTGTTTAAATCCATTGTTGTTACTTGGAACATCTCCCCTGCACCTTCGCAGTCACTTCCTGTAATAATTGGAGTATGCACATACACAAAATCTCTCTCTTGGAAAAACTTATGAATCGCATAGGCTGCTAAAGAACGCACACGGAACACGGCCTGAAATGTATTTGTTCTAGGACGTAAATGCGTAATTGTACGCAAAAATTCCATCGAATGTCTCTTTTTCTGTAATGGATAATCTGGAGTAGAAATACCTTCCACACATACTTCTGTTGCCTGAATTTCAAAAGGTTGCTTTGCTTGTGGAGTTGCTACTAATTTACCACTTACAATAATAGCAGAACCTACATTTAACTTACTAATTTCTGCAAAATTATTTAAAGTATTATCATACACAATCTGTAATGTTTCAAAAAATGTACCATCATTGAGTACAATAAAACCAAATGTCTTAGAATCTCTGATACTACGTACCCATCCACCTACGGTAATGTTCTTATCTAAGTAACTTTCTTTGTTGCGATATAACTCGCGTACTGTAATTAAATCCATTGAACTCCCGTCCTTTCCAATCAATAATAAAATATTATTTTATGAGTATATATGCATTTTCTCAAAAAGTCAAAGGAAATCTCCATTTACAAATAAACTATTGTGAAAAGTATTTTT
Source organism: uncultured Lachnospiraceae bacterium (assembly GCA_937891165.1). GTDB lineage: Bacteria > Bacillota > Clostridia > Lachnospirales > Lachnospiraceae > SIG299. The sequence goes on from CALAEX010000191.1 coordinate 28,008, forward strand.
TCTCAAATATCTCAACAGGTATCGGTTTTGAAAAATAATATCCTTGTCCTATATCACATCCTGCTTGTTGTAAAAATTCCATCTGTTCTTTTTCTTCTATTCCTTCACAAAGCACCTTCATTTGATTATCTTTAATCAAACAAATTACATTTTGTAACATTTTCTTTGTACTATCTGATTCGTTATGACATAAAAACTCTTTATCTAACTTAACTATATCCGCTGGTACTTGTGTCAACATACTAAAAGAAGAATACCCTGTTCCAAAATCATCAATAGAAATACTAAATCCTTGTTGTTTTAATTTCTTCATTAACTCAATCAATGCTTGTTGGTCTTCCACAAAAGCACTCTCTGTAATTTCAATCTCTATCAAAGAGGATTCTATTTGATACTCTTGTTGTAATTCCACCAATCGTTCTACTAATCCTCCCGTTTTAATATGTTGTCTAGAAAAATTTACCGAAATAGGAATAAGTGGATACCCCATCTGTTTCCATTGTTTCATCTGTTGTAAAACACTTTCAAACATATAAAAATCCAAATGCACAATTTTACCACTTTGTTCTAATGGAAGAATAAATTCACTTGGTGTCACAATTTCCCCATTTTTCTTTTCCCATCTAGCCAATGCTTCTGCACCTACTAATTCTCCCGTTTCCAAAGAAATCTTAGGTTGCAAATAAAAATGAAACTTTTTGAGTTGAAGTCCCTCTTCTATCATATGCAATACAAAAGCATCCTGTATCCTTTTTCTTTTCATTTCCGTTTGAAACATCAACGTACCTGGAGTTTGTTTTTCCTTTAATATCTTTTTTGCCAATCTAGCATTATCAATCGCTTGTAAAATATCTATATTTGGATTTGTAATCACATAAATTCCACTATAAACTTCCAACCGACAAGCAGAATAATGTTCCATTTGATTTTTCACAAAAGAACTTGTATAATTTGTTATATTTTGAACTAAATAAGCCTCACTTTTTACAATTGCTAAAATAATAAAATTATCTGCATAATCTCTACAAGCAGCTACTACTCTAGGATTTCGTTTTGCTATAAAATTTGCAAATTCCTCTAATATAATATCCCCATTTTCAAACCCATATATTTCATTAAAATATTTAAAATTTGCAAAATCAATAGAAATCAAAGCGTACTGTAAGTTACCTTCTTGCTTTAACACAGAACGAACTACTTCTAAAAATTTATCATATTTTAAAAGTCCTGTTACTTCATCAAAACTTTTTATCAATTCAACTTTACGTTCAATTTGCTGATAAGCTCTCTCTCTTGCCAAATAATTTCCAATAATACGAGAAATCATGACAAGAGACTTTTTCTCTGACTCTGACCAAGTTCTTACTACAGTATCCATATATACAATATACCCAAATACGGTACCTTCATGACTAAGCGGACATTGAAATAAAGATTGAATTCCTGTTTCTTCCCATGATAAATACATATCACTGTTTTTAGGCAATTTTTCTATATCTGATATTTCTATCATTTCATACTGTTTATATTGTTCACGAATACGACTTCTTTCTTGCAAAGAAACATAATTTTTCTTTGTTTCTTTTATCTCTTTTTCTTTATTTTTCCACACATAAGAAAGCACTAAAACACCTTTTTCATTATATTCTTGAATCACTGTGCCTGCCAACTTAAACTGCTTTCCTACTTTTAATAACAACATATTTAACGAACTTTTAAACTCTTTACTATTTTCTAATAGTTCCATTGCAAACTCTGTAATATCTGCTAAAACAAGCATATTACTTGGTGAGCGTTCATCCATATCTTCTTTTCTTTGACCAGATAAAAAGCGTTTCTTAATTTCTTTTGTACAAAAAGCAAAATTATCTCTACCATTCTCTTTTACAAAATACAAAGCACTATCTGCACTCGATAACAATTCTTCTAAAGTTGTACCACTTTCTCCATATAAGGCAGCTCCAACACTACAAGAAATTTTTACTTGTTCTGCTGTTTCAGCAAATTCTTTTGCAAATGTTTCTCTTAATTCACAAATAAGCAAAGTCAACTGTTCTTGATTTGTATGAGGCAAAAAAACCGTAAATTCATCTCCACCAAATCGTCCAACCATTCCCTTTTCATGAAACACTTTTTGTAAAACTTCCGCCATACCAACAATTACGGTATCCCCATATAAGTGTCCATAAGTATCATTCACATTTTTAAATTTATCAATATCTAATAATAAAATAGCGGAATCCTGCTGTTCATCTTCTTTTGCTTTTTTTAGAGTTTTTTCTACTCTTTCTTTAAATGCCTCACGATTCAAAAGTTTTGTCATCGCATCTTGTGTTGCTTTTTCTCTTAATTGTAGTTCTTCTCTTTTTTTCTCATCTACATCTGAAATTTTTCCAATAATACAAACTGGCTTACCCTTTTTATCCGTTAATACTCTAGTAGTCAAAGAAATCCATCGATATTCCTCATGAACTAAAATACGCACTTCCACCGTTAATGGCTTGGAACTATCTTCCCTGCCATAGCATCCTCTCTCAAAGTCATCTTTATCTTCTGGATGAACACCTTCAAACTGTAAGTAATTTCGTCTTGTCCTTTCTCGTTCAGAAAGTTTATATTCCGCACTTATTCCACTAATTGTTACAAGTCGTTGTTCTTCAATATTGTATTCATAAATCCAGTCGTCGTATAAAGAAAAAATAAGTTCTTTTTTCTCTTTTTCTAGTTCCAATCTCTCCTGAAGAAGTTCTATTTTTTCCGACGCTGTTTTCTCCATTTTTCTACTTTTTCCTTTCTACAATAGTATTCTTTTTTTATGGTTGCATTTGTACTGAAAATCCACCCATAATATTTTTCATGGAAATATAAATCGTTGGAATCTCTTCCTTTTCATACATAGGAACTAAATTTGCTATTCCACTCATAACACTAAATTCCTCTGTTACCACAACACGAACCATTGGAGGTACTATAATTTTACCACCACTCATAATGGATTGCACTTTTATATTCACATCTTTTGCAATATAACTTTCTGTTAAATCTAAAACAAAACCGCCCATACAACAATTAATCGAAATAGTTTCTACTTCTTCTTGATAAATTTTTACTTCCTTCCCATCCATAAAGATTTGATATTTTTTTTCTTTTTGACCTTCATTATTTCGTTCTAATTCTTCTGATTTCTTTGACATATATTTTTTCATAAAAATTGTCATAGAACTAAGCACCGTTACTCCTGCTACTAATTTACCTAAAATAACAAACCCTTTTTTCATACTCCTTTTCTCCTTTGATTCTATATTTTAAAACGATAGCCTTTCCCCCATATCGTTTCAATATACTGAGGCTTAGATGCATCTTCTTCTATCTTTTCGCGAATTTTCTTTATATGCACCGTCACTGTTGCAATGTCTCCAAATGACTCCATATCCCAAATTTCTCGGAATAATTCTTCTTTTGTATAAACTCGGTCTGGATTTTCCGCTAAAAAACTAAGTAAATCAAACTCTTTTGTTGTCAATATTTTTTCTTCTTCATTAACATAAACCCTACGTGCTGTTTTGTCAATCTTCATCCCCCGAATTTCAACGATTTCATTCTCTCTACCATGATTTTTCACTAAACGCTCATAACGTGCCAAATGTGCTTTCACTCTTGCCACTAATTCACTTGGACTAAATGGCTTTGTCATATAATCATCTGCCCCAAGTCCAAGACCTCTAATCTTATCAATATCCTCTTTTTTTGCAGATACCATCAAAATAGGAATATCCTTTTTCTCTCTTACTTGTTTACAAATTTCAAATCCATCTAAAATTGGCAACATTAAATCTAAAATAATCAACTGATACTCGCCATTTAATGCTTCTTCTAATCCTTTCTTGCCATCGTGTACCATTTCTACTTGAAATCCTGCTAATTCTAAATAATCCTTTTCTAACTCTGCAATTGCAATTTCATCTTCAATAATCAATATACTCGCCATTAATGTTCTCCTTTCTTTCCTATCGGCTCTATTTTTCTTAATGTAAATACAATCTTTGTCCCTTCTTTTTCTTTACTTTCCGCATAGATTGTACCACCATGTCCTTCAATAATCTTTTTCACAATAGCAAGTCCAAGCCCACTGCCACCTTGTCTAGAATTTCTAGAGGAATCTGCCCGATAAAATCGCTCAAAAATATATGGCAAAGCATGTTCGGAAATTCCCTGTCCATTGTCTTCTACTTCTACTCGAACAATTGTCCCTTCATCCCATAAACGAACTACAATTAGCCCTTCTGGTTTATCTCCTCGATACTTTACAGCATTTCCAATCAGATTATTCATAACACGATGTAATTGTTCTCTATCTGCCATTACTTGAACATTTTCCTCTGCATTACTAAAAAATTCAATTCGTATATTAGAAATTTCTAATTCTGCCTGATTTTCTTCTACACAATCCATAAAATAGTCATTTAATCGTACTTTTTCAAAATGATATGGAATATTATTCGTATCAATCTTCGTATAAAAAGAAAGCTCATCTACTAATTTTGTCATATCATTCGCTTTTGTATAAATGGTTCTAAGATATTTTTCCTGCTTTTCTTTTGTATCTGCTACACCATCTATCATCCCCTCTGCATATCCTTTAATAGCAGTCAATGGTGTTTTTATGTCATGAGAAATATTGCTAATCAGCTCTCGCAAATCCTGTTCGTAACGAATTCTCATTTCAATCTGCTCTTTCAAATGAATTCTCATCTCTTCAAAATCACTACAAAGTTGTCCGATTTCATCATCCGAAATCGCATCTTGCAACGAATAATCTAAATTTCCCTCCTGTAACTGCTGTGTTGCACGACGCAAAGCATTTAACGGCTTTATCATACTCTGATAGAGCCAAACAACTAAAATGGCAGCCGTAAATACAATAATCATAATTCCAGTAAAAATAGCCATAATTGCCGCATTCCGCAAACGAAATACTAAAGAATTGATATCTGTAATAATACAAAAACTACCTTCTTCTCCATTCTCAAAGAAAAATCGTTGCTGTTTTGCAAGACATGGATACTTCCCCTCAATATAGACGCCACCATCATAAGTCACTTCCATAGTTCCAACCGAGGGAATTTGACTTTTAATTTTATTATAATGACTTTCTTCTCCTACATAAATCACTTGATTATTTTTTTCTATTACCAAGTAAGAATATCGCTCTAATAAAGATGCATTTATTGTTTCTAATCGTCCCTGTTCCAAAAACCGTTCGGGATACCGTTCCGCCATCGTACTTAGTTCATTAAAGATTCCCCTTGTCATTCGATTTAAAATCTGAATTGGTTCTGTGATAAGCTCCCAATTATCTGTATTGATTTGATATCCATCTTCTATCGACTGTACTTGCTGGGCAAGAATAATGGAACCAATCATTCCAATCATACTACAAGGAAGCAAAATAATAATTAAAAAGGCGGTCAAAAGCCTATGTCCTAACTTCATCCTAGTTCCTTTCTCGTATCTAAAAAATCGTTATGCCATCTGATACATCTCTAGTATAACACTCTTTTCGATTTTTGTTCAGCGTATTTTTATTATTATTTCATGAAATTTTCCTAAACTATTGCTATTTAGAAATCTTTAGCAAACGTCTTACTCCAGTTAGAATACGAAAGAGGACCGTAAAGAGACGTTCCCACTTAGCGAGGTAGTTTCGAGCTTAGTGGGACTACGTCTCGTCCCGAGCGAGAGCGTGTCCGATTTGTATTCTAACTGGAGTAAACATTTTAAAATCAAACTAATAGATGGAATAGTAACCCTAAACTATTAATACATAAAAAATCCCCTTGACAAAATCAAAAAAATACGGCATACTACCTCTATGCAAAATAAAAGTTTAACAACAGGAACTCTTATTCCGAGTGACGGAGAGTAAAGGCTCTATGAAGTCACGGCAACCCCCTAAAAAAAGGAAAGGTGCTAAGTTGAGCGAGCATATCATTGCTCGAACAATAAGAGGATTTGGTTATTGATATTCCAGGTCCGCTTATTGCGGACTTTTTTTATCCGCAAAATTGAAACTAATGTATATATGCGTACTGTTACGCAACCACATCAGAAAGGAAACATTTATGAGCAAAAGATTATTTACTTCTGAATCCGTAACTGAAGGACATCCAGATAAAATCTGTGATGCCATCTCTGACTCCGTTCTTGACGCATTATTAGCACAAGACCCTATGAGCCGTGTTGCTTGTGAGACTGCTTGTACTACTGGTCTTGTTTTAGTTATGGGTGAAATTACAACAAAAGCAAATGTAGATTTCCAGAAAATCGTTCGTGAAACTATTTGTGAAATTGGATATAACAATGGTGACTATGGTTTCGATGGAAACACCTGTGGTGTTATGATTGCTCTTGATAAGCAATCTACTGACATCGCTATGGGTGTAGATAAAGCATTAGAAGCAAAAGAAAACAAAATGACAGATGCTGACATTGATGCGATTGGTGCTGGTGACCAAGGTATGATGTTTGGTTATGCTACTGATGAAACCGAAGAATATATGCCTTATCCAATCTCCTTAGCACACAAAT
>CALAEX010000192.1 GCA_937891165.1 uncultured Lachnospiraceae bacterium
ATGGGCGTCGCGGACGCGCTCAGCCAGCTCGGTTTCATAATGGGGCGTCACAAAGGACTGGATGTTGGTCAGATTGACCTGAATCATATATCATTCCTCCTGTATGAAAAGTTGGTGATATTTTCTTAGTATACTATTTTACAACGCTTCGGTGTAAATTACAAGGAAAAATCCTGTTGAAAAAGCATATAGAGGGGAGGCAGTTCTTGAATACTGCAGTTACCAAGACCGCTGTTTAATATTTCAATATGTTTTTTCATAAAACGAATTTTTTCTAAACGATTTTGTAGGCTTTGAATTTCATTTTCTGTTTCCGTGATGAAGGAAGAAAAATAATCTGACACTTCTAAAAGGGTTGTAGCTGTATAAAGCTCTTTTATTTCTGCGATGCTTGCATCTAATTGACGATATAAATGAATTCCCATAATGCGCTGGATTTCGTTAGGACCGTAATAGCGGTATCCATTATTCGGATCGCGCAGAGGAGAAACTAAACCTTCTTTTTCGTAAAGACGGATAGCATCTGTAGAAAGTCCGATAAGTGCAGCTACTTCGCGAATTGTATATTTTTTTCCCATGTGATCTTCTCCTGTAAATTAGGTTATATTATTATAACATTTTTTGGAAATTCTTGAAAGAAAAATATTGTATTTTACTTAAAAGAAGATGAATAGTGCGAAATGCGCATTTTTTCTATAAAAATCTTAGAAAACGAGAAATAAATGTGAAAAATGCAAAAAATCATATTGTAATCACTCATAAAATTCTTTAATATTAAGAAAATGGAAAGTATAGAGTTAGAAAACGACAGAGAGAAAGGGGAGAAATGATGATGAATGAAGCGCAAATGAAAAGTAGTGATTTAAGCGGTTGTGAGAAGCGGATTTTGGGATGTATTTATGAATATAATCGAAAAAATGATGCGGCACCCAATTTACGAGATTTGATGACATTAATTGAACAAAAATATGGTGTTTTGTGGAAATTGCAGACAGTGTGTACATTCCTTACCAGGATAGAGAAGAAAGGTTTGCTTATGACAGAGAAGAAGGGAAGACATACTTATTATCATCCGGTAATTCCATATGAAGTATATGTGTGCAGCGAGTTAAAGGAATTGTGCAATATTTATTTTGAAAATAGTGAAAAAAGATTGAAACAGTTTGTGCGCCATATGTAGAAATTAGAAAAATCTCATACAATTTCAGAATAGGAATTGTTTTATTGAAAAAAAATTGATAAAATAGAAATGATTGTTTTTATAGAATAATGTCACAAGATTTTGGAACGAATGGTATGAGGTGATTTATGACACAAGAAGAAAGAAAATTAAAACGCGAGCGGGATACGAAGAAGGCATTTATAACGTTGACAGGATTAATATGTATCGTGATTGCATTGGGAGCAGCAGCGGTATTCGGAATAAAACTTTTTATGGATAAAAAAGAGATGATTAGTAATAATCAACCGACTACAGAAACACAAAAAGAATCAGAAAATGGAACGACAGAACAGCCGACAGAAAAGCCGGTGATTGATCCATTGACACAGGAAGCTATTACCATAGTTACAGGTATGACAACAGAGCAGAAAGTTGCTCAGATGTTTGTAATTACACCGGATGCATTGACCGGAACACAGGGTGCTACAGTTGTGGGGAATACGACAAAGCAGGCTTATGCGAACTATCCGGTTGGTGGTTTGATTTATGAAAAGAATAATTTTAAGACTGCAGAACAGACAAAAGCAATGTTGGATGCAATGAAAACATTAAGTATTGAATCTGTTGCACTTCCTATTTTTTTAGGAGTAGAAGAGGAGGGAGGAAAGGCATCAGTAATTGCGTCAACATCTCCGTTGGATGTAGCTAATATTGAAGATATGAATGTGGTAGGTGCATCTGGTGATGCGGCGAAGGCTTATGAAGCTGCTGCAACGATTGGAACTTATTTATCGGATTTAGGATTTAACTTAAATCTGGCTCCTATGGCAGATGTATTGACAAATGAATCTAATACAGCTTTGAAAGAAAGAAGTTTTGGAAGTGACAGTACAGTAGTTAGTGATATGACTGTTTCTGCATTACAGGGCTTAAAAGAAAAGGGGATTTATGGTGTAGTAAAACATTTCCCAGGACAAGGTGCAACGATTGGTGATTCCAGAAAAGGGGCTGTTTCTACAGATAAGACATTAGAAGAACTAATGGCATGTGAGTTAATTCCATTTCAGAATGCAATTGCATCCGGAGCAGAATTTATAATGGCAGGACATATTGCAGTACCTGGTATTACAGGGAATACCGTTCCTGCTTCGTTATCAGAATATATGATTACACAGGTACTTCGAACAGAAATGGGATATAAAGGAATTATTATCACTGATGCAATGAATGTAAAAGCCATTACAGAGTCTTATGATTCAGGACAGGCAGCAATTGAGGCAATTAATGCAGGTGTGGATATGATTTTAATGCCGTCCGATTTTAAAGCTGCTTACGATGCTGTATTAGGGGCAGTGAAGAATGGTACGATTTCGGAAGAACGAATCAATTCATCTCTGGTTCGTATTGTGAAAACAAAATTAGGTATGTAAGGTTGGGAGGGGCTGCTTTTTGCAGTCCCTTAATTTATCATAGTAATATGTAATTTTGTTGCATAATTTCAGACGTTTGTTGCAGTCTTGGAAGAAGCACTTGCGAAAGAAAATGGGTATGGATATAATGGAAATACAGGAATTTAGTACGATATGGACGTAGGTCCAAAAATATTATATTTTGATGTAGGAGGCAAAATAATTATGGTTTGGGAAAATGTACTTGCAAAATTTAAGGAATTATTTGGGGACGAAGGTGAGATTGGTGTATATTTTGCACCAGGACGTGTAAATATGATTGGTGAGCATACAGATTACAATGCTGGTCATGTATTTCCATGTGCATTAACAATCGGAACATATGGTGTTGCCAGAAAGAGAGAAGATAAAAAGCTTCGTTTTTATTCTTTGAACTTTGAACATCTAGGAGTATTGGAATCTTCTGTAGATGATTTAAAACCAGAAAAAGAAGCTGATTGGACAAATTATCCAAAGGGAATTATGTGGGCATTTGGCGAAAAAGGAATGAAGGTTGAACAGGGTATGGATATCGTATTATTCGGTAACATTCCAAATGGTTCCGGTCTTTCTTCTTCTGCATCAGTAGAAGTATTAACAGGATATATTTTAAAAGATATGTTCGGATTTGATGTAACAAATCAGGATTTGGCTTTAATTGGTCAGTTTTCAGAAAATAAATTCAATGGCGTAAATTGTGGTATTATGGATCAGTTCGCAATTGCAATGGGTAAAGAAGGTCATGCTATTTTCTTAGATACAGCAACATTAGAGTATAAATATGCTCCAATCAAATTAGAAAATGCAAAAATCGTAATCTCTTGCAGCAATAAGAAACGTGGCCTTGGAGATTCTAAATATAATGAAAGAAGAGAAGAATGTGAAACAGCATTAGCTGAGCTTCAGAAGGTAATTTCTGTAAATGGTTTAGGCGAATTGACAGAAGAACAGTTTGAAGCAAATAAAGATGCAATTAAGGATGAATTAAGACAGAAACGTGCAAAACATGCTGTTTATGAAAATCAGAGAACGATTCGTGCAGTAGCTGCCCTTAAAGCAAATGATGTAGAAACTTTTGGTAAGTTGATGAATGCGTCTCATGTTTCTTTAAGAGATGATTATGAAGTAACTGGTATTGAGTTAGATACTTTAGTAGAAACTGCATGGACAGTAGAAGGTGTCATTGGTTCTCGTATGACAGGTGCTGGTTTTGGTGGATGTACAGTAAGTATTGTAAAAGAAGATTGTGTAGATAATTTTATTCAGACAGTAGGAGAAGTATATAAGAATAAAATTGGATATGCTGCTGATTTCTATGTAGTAGATATTGGTAGTGGTCCAGTAGAATTGAATTAGTGTTAGGAGTAAGTAGCGAAGCGGATTACGAGTATCCGCTTGACAAGTTTAGTATAATGTTAGAGAGACTGCCAGAAGAATGAAACTTATCTGGCAGTTTCGGAATGGAGAGAATGATGACAAAAGAAATTCTTTGGTTAGCAGAATATGGTGTAACAACGGGTTTAATTCAGAAAGAAGATAAATTGTTTACGATTAATCGTTTGATGGAATTATTTCAAATGGATGATTTAGGGGAAGAAAGTATATTAGACCTTCCATGTGATAATGAACATCTTTGTGAAGTATTAGAGCGTATGAATGATTATGCAGCAGAACATGGATTGATGGAAGACAATACAGTAACCTATCGTGATTTATTTGATACAAAGGTAATGGGAATTTTAACACCAAGACCAAGTGAAGTAATTCGTGCTTTTGAGGAAAAGAAAGCTTGTGATATGATAACAGTAGCTGCAACGGATTATTTTTATAAGCTTTGTAAAGATAATAATTATATTCGTACGGATAGAATTCAAAAAGACCGTAAATGGAAAGTAGATTCTGAGTATGGTGAAATTGATATTACTATCAATCTTTCTAAGCCAGAAAAAGACCCAAAAGCAATTGCAGCAGCAAAGTTGATGAAACAGAGTGGTTATCCAAAATGTCAGCTTTGTATGGAAAATGAAGGATACGCTGGTAGAACGAATCATCCTGCAAGACAGAATTTGCGTATTATTCCTTTGACCATTAATAATGAGCCTTGGGGATTCCAGTATTCTCCTTATGTATATTATAATGAGCATTGTATTGTGTTAAATCAGAAGCATACCCCAATGAAAATTGACCGTGCTTGTTTTATTAAATTATTGGATTTTGTAGAACAAGTACCACATTATTTCCTTGGTTCGAATGCAGACCTTCCAATTGTAGGTGGTTCTATTTTAACACATGACCATTTCCAAGGAGGACATTATACATTCCCTATGGAACGAGCATCTGTAGAAACACCTGTGACATTTGTAGGATTTGAAGATGTAGAAGCTGGTATCGTAAAATGGCCAATGTCAGTGATTCGTATTAGTTCAGAGAAAAAAGAGCGTTTAGTAGACTTAGCAGAAAAGATTTTAAAAGTTTGGAGAGGTTATACAGATGAGTCTGTAACAGTATTTGCAGAAACAGATGGAGAATCACATAATACGATTACTCCAATTGCTAGAAGACGAGATGGAAAATTTGAGTTAGATTTAGTGTTAAGAAATAATTTGACGACACAAGAACATCCACTTGGTGTATATCATCCACATGCAGAACTTCATCATATTAAAAAAGAAAATATTGGTTTGATTGAAGTTATGGGTCTTGCAGTGCTTCCAGCACGTTTAAAGACAGAATTAGAAGAAGTAAAACAGTGCTTGCTTTCTGGAACAGATGTTTCTACTGTAGAAAGTATTGCTTCTCATGGGGTATGGGCAAATGAATTAGTAGAAAAATATAAGACATTTGAAAAAGATAGCATTGATATGGTAATAGAAAAAGAAGTTGGTGCTGTTTTTGTTCAAGTATTAGAACATGCAGGTGTTTATAAGAGAAATGAAGAAGGAAAAGAAGCATTCTTAAAGTTTGTAGAGAGAGTAAATCAATAAAAAGAGTTTAGTTAGAAAGAGTTAGGTGATAAAAATAGAGGAATCGGGAAATTTAAAAAATATAACAAAAGAAGTGTTAGCGTGGGTACTAACGATTGTATTAGCAATTTTAGCAGCCAAATTGATTAATGCTTATGTTATTATTAAGGCAGAAGTACCAACAGGTTCCATGGAAAATACAATTGAAGTAGATGATTGTATTTTAGGATTTCAATTAGCTTATTTAGTTCAGGAACCTGAACGAGGTGATATTGTGATTTTTCCATTTCCAGATAATCCAGAAACGATTTATGTAAAACGTATTATCGGATTACCAGGAGAAACAGTAGAAATTAAAAATGGTTTTGTTTATGTTGATGGTGAACCAATCGAAGAACCTTATTTGAAAGAAGAAATGTTTGGAGAATATGGACCTTATATTGTACCAGAGGATTCTTATTTTATGCTAGGGGATAATCGTAATTCTTCTGCGGATTCTAGAAAATGGCAAAATACATATTTAAAGAAAGAAAATATTATGGCAAAAGTGCTGTTTCGATATTCTCCAAGTTTTCATTGGTTTTCAGATGTTACTTATGAATAATATGGTTAAGAAATAGAAGAAAACAACCGATATAACTAATAAGAAGATGTCAGAAAGTTTACTCTGTTCTGTAATAGGATAAGAAGCAGAGTAGATTTTTTAGGAAACATATAGTAGTGATTGGAAGGTTTATCAAGGAGGAGAGACATATGAGTTTTACAACAAGGATGACGGAACAGTTTATACAGACCATGTATCAGAAGACAACAAATACAACAAAGTCTGCACAAAGTAAAACGGCAAATAAAAAAGCAGATGCTATGCAGCAACAAAAGGCGGAGGAAGCAGCTGTTTATGAAGGTAGTGCAAATCAAGTAGGAAGAGCAACCTATTCTAAGCCAGTAGCAATCAATCAAAAAAATGATAAAAAAGATGATTTACAGGCTAAATTAGATAAGACTTACGAATCTTTAAGTAAGGAAGCAAAAGATTATTTAGCTACATTAAAAGAAAAATATGGTGATATTCACTTTTTCGTAGCAGATTGTAGTTCCGATGAAGAAATGAATCAATATTTTGCAATGGGTACAAAGAAGTATTCTTGTGTCATTAGTACAGATACAATTGAACAAATGGCTATGAATGAAGAAGTTCGTGCAAAATATGAAAGTATTATTGATAATGCAGATGAACAGATAGAGGAAATGAAGCAACAAATTTCTGAAGAAGTTGGTGAAGAAGCAGCTGAGCAAGTACAGTTTGTTGGTTTCTCTATCGATGACAATGGTGTTGTTAATTACTTTGCAAAATTAAAAGATTCCAATGATTCTTATTATGAAAAGTTAGCCGAAAAACGTGCAGAAGAAAAGAAAGAAGCAAAAGCAGAAGAAAAATGTGCTAAGGAAAAAGAAGCCGAGCAAGAACGGATGGAAGCAGGAAAAGAACTTCCAAAGAAAGAGGATTTCTGGCTGAAAGCGGATTCAAAAGAAGGATTAATTGCAGCCATTAAAGATGCTCTTGGTATAAAAGAGGAGACAGGAGAAGAACAAGAAATTACAATGACTAAAGTAACAGCAGCACAATAATAAGGTAATCAATGGATGATGTATGTCTGTTTTAAGAAAATAGTCAAATAAAATGTAAAAGTAATATAATCTTTTATAAAAAGAAATAAGAGGGAAAGTTGTCAAAATCGTTGAAGGTGCTGGCATTTTTCTCTCTTTTTTTGTGAAATCTAACGAAAATAACTTTAGAAGAAAAAAAGATTTTACTTTATTATAGAAAAGTAGTATGATGAAAAAATATATAAAAAATAACAAGGATAGTATGTTTAGCAGGTAGTTTTAAGGGATAGTAGGATGAAGTAGAAAGGAATCTATGATATGGTTGATTTGATAAAATCTAGAGAAGCAATTGACCGAATTGATAAACAAATTGTTTCTTTATTTGAAGAACGAATGGAAGTAGCAAAAGATGTAGCAGAATATAAAAGAAGTACTGGAAAAAAAGTATTAGATGTAAAACGAGAGCAAGAAAAATTAGATACACTTTCTAAATTGGTTACGACAGAATTTAATGAAAGAGCAGTGAAAGAGTTATTTTCTCAGATTATGTCCATTAGTAGAAAGTATCAATATAGTCTTTTAGCGGAACATATTGTACAGTTTGATGAAATGAAAGAGTTGCCAAGAACAAAAGAAACGAAAGTTTGCTTTTTTGGTGCAGTAGGTTCTTATTCAGAACAAGCAATGGAAGAATGTTTTGGAACAGAAGTAACTAGTTTTCCAGCAGCTACATTTCGAGAAGTAATGGAGGCAGTACAAGAAGGAAAAGCGGATTTTGGTGTTTTGCCAATTGAAAATACAACAACAGGTGGAATTACAGATAGTTATGATTTATTGTTGGAGTATGATAACTGTTTAATAGGAGAGCATATTGTAAAAATAGAACACGCCTTACTTGGGCTTCCGACAGCAGAACTTTCCGATATTACAACAGTGTATTCTCATTCTCAAGCAATTAGTCAGTGTCGTAAGTTTTTGGAAGAACACGAACAAATGCATCCGATTGTATTTAGCAGTACATCGGAAAGTGCAAAAAGGGTGAAAAATTCTAATGATAAGACACAAGCAGCAATTGCAAGTAAACGTGCAGCTGATATTTATGGATTAAAAGTGTTAAAAGAGTATTTAAATACAGAGGATGTAAATTCGACAAGGTTTATTATTATTTCAAATAAGCAACAGTATTTGCCGCAGGCGAATAAAATCAGTATCTGTTTTGAATTGCCACATGAATCTGGTAGTTTGTATAAGATGCTTAGTCATATTATGTATAACAATTTGAATATGACAAAAATAGAATCTAGACCAATTCCACAAAAGAATTTTGAATATCGCTTTTTTGTGGACTTTGAGGGAAAAATTACAGATGCAGCAGTAAAGAATACATTGAATGGAATTAAAGAAGAAGCTTCTAGGCTAAAGATTTTAGGAAATATAGCAGAGCTAGGATAGGAGAATATGTTAAAGAGTTATTGGAAACGAGGAAAAGGAGTTGATTTCGTGGCAAATTTGTTTGAGTATTTGGAATGGCGTGGAGATTTAACGTTTGAACAGTCAGAATTGAATGAGGTAGATAGTTTAATTTTGTCATGGCTTTCGTATACGGCATTAGATGGTATTGTACCAGCAGATTGTTCGGAAACAGACACTATTACAATAAAAGAGGCAGCAGAGCAATTTTTTCTGACACATGACTTAGAGAAAATTTTAAAGGAAAGCATTTCTTTTACGAGGTCTTGTGCTTTATTATTGCAAAAATTAGCACAGACTCCTCGATTTCAATCGTTACAGTTAACGGGTTTTGTTAATCGGATTGATTATCAACAGGAAACTCAATTTTGTGCAATGACCGTATTGCTTCGAAGAAATCGAACTATGATTGTATTTCGAGGCACAGATGATACATTAATTGGTTGGAAAGAAGATTTTAATATGAGTTTTCTTCCTGTCATTCCAGCACAAAGTATGGCACTTTCTTATTTAGAAAGTGTAGCAGAACGAATTAAAGGGAAATTATATGTGGCGGGACATTCGAAAGGTGGAAATTTAGCAATTTATGCAGGGGTTTGTAGTTCTTATCGAGTAAGAAAGAGAATTTTAACGATTTTTAATAATGATGGGCCAGGATTTTATGATTTAAAAGGATTAGGAAACGCCTATGAAGAAATGCTTCCTAAAATTCAAACCTATGTGCCTGAGTCTACGATTGTAGGAATGTTATTAGAGAGAAGTGGAGATTATACGGTGGTAAAAAGCAGTCAAAAATGGCTGTATCAACATGATGCTATGTCTTGGGAAGTGATGGGAACACATTTTATTACATTAGACAGTATTTCGCCTGCGAGTGAGACATTTCGTGATATTGTGCAAAGTTGGTTAAAAGAACTTACAAAGGAAGAACGAGAGAAGTTTGTGGATACTTTGTATGGAATTTTAGAAACAACACAAGCAAGAAGTTTAGATGATTTAAATGCAGAAAAAGGAAAAATTGCAAATATTGTGTTAAAAGAGATTACAGGGTTAGATAAAGAAACAAGAGGAATGTTAACTAAAATTATTACTGCTTTATTTAAAGAAGGAAATTTAGCATTAAAAGCAAATAAGAGAAGGAAATAACTTAGGTACAGGCACAAAATCCTTCTAGGTGAGTATATTGACATCATAGTTAAAAACTTACCTAGGAGGTTTTTTATGAAAAAAAGATGCAGTATATTAGCTATTTTACTGCTTGTTTGTATGATGCTTACTGCTTGTGGTCAAAAGAATGGTTTAGTAAAAGTGCAATTAAATGAAGTAGCCCATTCTATTTTTTATGCTCCAATGTATGTAGCGATAGAAGAAGGCTATTTTGAAGAAGAAGGAATTGAACTAAATTTGGTCAATGGACTTGGGGCAGATAAAACAATGACAGCTGTATTGTCAGGAGAAGCAGATATTGGATTTATGGGTTCAGAAGCTTCAGTTTATGTTTATAATGAAGGTGCAGAAGATTATGTAGTAAACTTTGCTCAATTGACACAACGTGCTGGAAATTTCCTTGTATCTAGAGAAGCAGATGCGGATTTTAAAATAACTGATTTAAAAGGTAAAACGGTATTAGGCGGAAGAAAAGGTGGTATGCCACAGATGGTATTTGAGTACATTTTAAAGAAATATGGCATTAATCCAGATACCGATTTGAATATTATTACAAATATTGATTTTGGAATGACAGCACAAGCATTTTCTGGTGGAAGTGGAGAGTATACTGTAGAATTTGAGCCATCCGCAACAGCATTAGAATTAGAAGGTACAGGTTATGTAGTATCTTCTCTTGGAATAGAGAGTGGTTATGTGCCATATACGGCTTACTCAGCGAAAAAGAGTTATATAGAAAAAAATCCAGAAGTCATTCAAGGCTTTGTCAATGCTTTGCAAAAAGGGATGGATTATGTAAATACTCATACCGCAGAAGATATTGCAAAGAAAATTCAGCCACAATTTGCAGAAACAGAATTAGAAACATTAACAAAGATTGTAACAAGATATTATGAGCAAGATACATGGAAAGCAGATTTAGTATTTGAAGAAAGTTCGTTTGATTTATTGTTAGATATTTTGGAAAGTGCTGGTGAATTAGAAAAAAGACCTCCTTATGAAGATTTAGTAAATAATACATTTTCTAAAGAAGCAGCAGGTAAATAGATAATCAAAAAAATATAAATTTTTTTCTGCCAGTAGGTTCATTTGCTGGCAGATTTTTATGTTGCTTGCAAATAGGTTTTACGTTTTTGATTTTTTATTGGTATTAGTTTATTTTTTTATTGTAAATGCGTTAAATTTATTATATATTATCTAAAATTGTAAAAAACTTGTACGGATTTGTAGAATTGTAGCACCTATTTTGTTGATATTGGGTATTTCTAGGACAAATTCGGCGAATGTATCTTTATTAAATAATTTTTAAATTGTAGCAACCTCTATGATTGCATTATTTATTGGTGCATGTTTATGTTGTAGATTTGAAAACAATTGTACCAAAATGATTAGTAATAAAAGTTCTGTTGAGATTGTTGTCATAAAAGGCATTTTTTCTGGTTTAGCAGGAAGCATTAAGTGTTTATGAGAAAGTATTAAAAATGGATAGTTCTGTCGAGTATCGAGGAGTTGCTATTTTTACAATGATAATGATATATCAAAGCATTGGTGAATATGAAAAGGCAAAAACACTTGCTAGTGAGCAGAATTCTATCATTCTTTGTAAAGAGGTATTATTACCAAAAGCTAGCGTTGGAGAAGAAAAAGACAAGTATCAGGGAGAAAATATTATTGCATTATTGCAAGAACTTTATGTTGCCATTTCAGATTCTGTAGCTACAAAGATTTCAATACATACGACGAAGTATGGAAGAAGTATTTTATTAGCTCTTGTAAATTTATTTGAAGTGGTTTTCTATGACAAAAGATTTGGAAGTCAGCATAAAAATATGAGTGATTTATATTTAACTTTGGCAAATTATGAAGCACAGTATGAGGGAGATATGAAACAATCATTAGATTATTTTGACAAAGGCTTTGAACATCATAAGGAATATTGCAAGATTTGTAGCGTGGAAGAATATCAGTATTCTGCTCCTTTAGTATCTAATGTAATAATTTCAAATAAAAAATTTCCTTCTATTCCCCAAATTTTTTGGAAAAGTTGGATGGAGAGTATACCCAAAAATCTTTATAACGAACTATTGAAAAATAAAAAATATGTGGAATGTTTTGAGGAATAATATAAATGGGGCAATTTTTTGATTGCCCCATTTATATTGTGTGCCAAGCATGGCACTAATCTTGCTAGTGAAAGTCTAGCCACGGG
>CALAEX010000193.1 GCA_937891165.1 uncultured Lachnospiraceae bacterium
TTACGACTTGAGGGCACTCTGTCGGGTATTTATCTCTGGTACGGATAAATGCCAAGTATATTACGTTCTCGTGGGTTTGATTGGTTTTCCTTCCAATGGCGCCATGACTAAGATTCGAACTTAGGGATCGTTTCCGATCGACACGTTAGCAGTGTGCTGGTTTAGACCACTCACCCATCATGGCGTATATACTAAGACGATCGAGGAATTGACTTTGGAACAGAGATCGTCTTAGCTGTTATTGTAGAGTCCTTACGGACCTGGTGACGCTATCAAGAATTGAACTTGATACTCCTGCGTGAAAGGCAGGTGACTTAACCATCTGTCCCTAGCGCCATGTAGGGGCTAACCGACCCCTGATTTATTGCTATTATACTACAACTTTAATTAAAAGTCAAGTATATATCGCAAACTTTTTTATTTTTTTATGTAAGATAGTTTCCACATCACAAGTGTTTCTTCTAAAGTTCTAGGATTATGACTTCTCCAAGTCTCTACGCCATTGGCTATATCTGCTTGGGTTTTTTCCCAATCTTGAATTTCCCATTCTTTAAATTGAACAAAAGAATAATCCCAGATTTCACAAGAATTACTTATCTTTTTGAAACCTCTACCGTTAGGTATATCATAGTCTAATGGAAGTCGTCTTATTTTTCGGTTAGCTTGGTTTCGACCATACTTTCCAGATTTACCATAATACGCCCTTACTCGTGGGAATTTTTTATAACTCCTACTCATGTTATCGCCTCCTTAGGCACGAAGCCCTAGAAGACAGTATCCTTTTCTATTTTTTCAATTATCTTATTAGTTTCTTCAACAATTTTTTCTAGCATCTCACGATGTTCATAATTTTTCCATAGCTTTTCTCGTTTCCAGAATGGTCTGGCTGAAATTAATGTGCACACTGTAGCACAATTCACAGCTTCACTAAATCCCCAACGACCATCACAAGCTCGTTTATTGCACCAATCGTTAAACTCTTTATACTTCATAAAAACAATTCCTTTCTAGCCGAATCGCAAATCCAATTATTTTTTCGTCTATGAAATCGGGTTCTTTTTCCAATCTATCATACTGTTCACTTTCTCTGTTGTATTTAAACCAAAGTGGCTCAAAGTCATATTGATAAAATCCTTCTTCAATATGTTCTATGATAGCATATGGATATGCTCCAGCTTCGTAAATATCACACGCGTTGTTTATCACTGCGTTAATTGCCTTTTCTTTATCAGATAAATACCCAACACATCTTGTTCCATAACCGTGAGGCTTTGGATAAACACTTGTTATAAAATACATATTACACCTCTTATAATTCATGACTGATGTAAAACAACTAACTCTCACCAGTGAGGATTAACGGTACTTGACTACTTGTCGTGTGTGCTCCAGTCAAGGTTTGTTACCATAATCAGAGTTTTTTATGGGCTAGTGCACACAACTTACTGCCCATTATCATTGTAGTTGATTTGTCATACCTGCCCCGTACGACGAGGGAGTTTCTGTGAAAGAGAAACCTGGAGCTACTTCTCAGAATCGAACTGAGGACCTACGGTTTACAAGACCGTTGCTCTGCCTGCTGAGCTAAAGTAGCATACAACGGTGGGATGGAATATAAACCCACCGCGAAATCATATACTTTGGTGGCCAAAATATATGAAAGAAAGGATTTGCCCTTACGGGCTGGCTCCCAGAGATGGCTTCGAACCACCAAACTCTTGCGTCAAAGGCAAGTGACTTTACCAGTTTGTCTATCTGGGAATATATTATTTCAGGTCTTCCATTGAAAGCAATTTATCCCAATGAACACCATATTCGTGTCTTTTACAATATGCCTCATAACATTCTTTTGTGCAAAAATGCTCATTATATTCGTTTACAAAACCTAATACAGTAAATTCTTTACAATTTCTACAAATATATGCAACCATAAGTACCCCCTATTTATGATTTTAAATCTATATATTCTACTGAATTTTCATCTGCTAATTTTATCACAACGCTACCAAATGCAGGGCTTTTTCCTTGCTTTCCTAAGCCACTTTCAAAATTTATCCTACCTTTTGGTATATACAATTTACATTTACAATCTAATGAATGAAACTTAGCTGTAGTCAGAAATTCTATTGGAAATAACACATATATAGTATTGTGAGCTTGTTTGTATGTTTCTACAGCCTTTATTAAGAAGTCGTGTTTTTTAGTAAATGGAGGGTTAATCCAAATGCGTTCATATTTTGTCCAATCTTGAATTAAACCATCTGTTTCAATCGTGTCGTAATTAGGAACTCCGAATTCTATGGCTTTACCTTCACAAGTAGCGGGGTCATAATCAAATCCGTCTGGATAGAAATAATCTACTACGTACTTAGGTGTATAGTATTCATTGTCCTTTGTGTAAGGTACACTTGGTTTAGCCATATCATTGTCCTCCTTCTTCTTTACGAATAACATTTGTCCCGCCATTTGTATCTCCCCTTTAGTCTTTTAAATCATCTAATAAAGCTTTTATTTTATCTAAATCTTCAAAACTATCTTTGTTCAAAAATACTACAGTCATTCCTTGTGCCTTAGCTCGATTGAATAATAATTCCATACGTTCATTATGAGTTTTTTTACTCACAGTGTAAGGTCGTTCTGAAATCTGAAGAATTAAGTTTGAATATTCTCCAAGTAATAAAGCGTCTATTACTATGTTTAATTTGGTCCTATCTCCAGGTTTATATGGTATATCGTTTTCTTTTAACCATTCATATAATCTATCGTAATATTCCTGTAAATCTGTTTGAATTTCTGTTTTTATATATTGTCCTAACTCTGGATACTTTATAAAATATGATGGAGATAATCTTTTAGTACCAGCTACCGCCGCTAATTCAGATTTAGTAACTAAGCGACCTTGTGCTTTAGCCCATTCAATTAATTTTTCACCATCATGTACCCAAATAGAACCTTTTTTTCTTTCGTCGTGTCTTAATTCTACACCATGTTTTTCTAGTACACGTTTTACAGTTGTAGCATATGTACCAAAGGCACGAGCTATAGAGTTCATTGATTCTCCATTTTCATATGCTTCAATAATCGCTTTGTTATCAATCTTCATATTACCATTACTCCTTTACTTTAGCCAATACTTCTTCATATATTCTTCTGTTATCATCGTTCAAGTCACATAGTCTAATGTTATCTAGGGCTTCTGCGTCACTCCCTAATAAATCTTCTGTTATACCTTTTTCTGCAATAATAACATCTAAGAAAGTATTTTTTCTACCAAAAAATTCTGAATCTAATAAGTCGTAAGCAATATCTATGAATTTTTTATCTAATTTTTCACTAAAGAATTTGAACATGTCTGCTATATATGGTGAGCGTCCCTTTCCTAAATATGTACTTTCTCCATATAATACACGTCTATATGAAGTTATTTGCATATTTGGATAGTTATATTTTTCTTTAAATTCTCTATATAATCTTGCTTTATTTAATATTCTATATTCAGATAAGTCCTTCATTATTAACTTCCTTTCATTATTTATTTACCTGGTATATAATAACATAATTTTAAATATGCGTCAATTGGTTTCTTGTCTTTTTCTTCTTATTTGCTCTAATACAACTTCTATACCACCTATATTTGTATCGTCTAGGTATTCGTTGCAAAATATTTTTCTAGGGTTATTTTTGAAAAAGTCTTTCATGTGTGGCAAGTTGTCGTTTACTGCATCAAACTCTAACCCTTGTTCTTTACACCATTCTACGGCTTGTGCTAATTCTTCATTTTCACGCATAGTGATTAATATCAAATAAGCACCTTCTTCTTGTTCACTTTTTACGTAGTCTATAATTTCTTGAATAGGACCTTGTATTCTAGGGTAGGTACCTCTAGTCACTGCTAGAGTACCATCGAAATCCACCCCTATTATTCTAAACCTGTTTTTCTTCATTAGTTGCCTCCTCCTTTTTCTTTCTTGTACGTTTTGGTTTTTTCTTCATAAATAACATTTCTTTGTTATCAAAATAGTATTTATCATTACCATTTTCTTCTTCAGGACCTTCGTATTGTGGTACCATAAAAGATATATAACCTGTGCCATATTTTTGAATACAAGGTCTGTTATGTGCTATTCTTTGAGCATCATTTTTAAATCCTGAATTTATATATTCTAAATCATCAGCAACGTCTTCTGGTAATTTATCTAAATTAACAAATACAGAAAAACAATCTGCTACTTCAAATTTTTTCTTTTTTGTTCTGTGCAAATATACTTTTATTTCCATATTATTCTCCACCTTTTAGTAAATATTTATTAGATACCACTTTGAATGAGTAAGTCATGTCATTTTTTCTAAACACTACACCTTCCGCAATTTGACTAGGAGCAGCATCGCCAAAATAATCTCTGTATTTAATATTATCTACATATTTCAATAATTCAGTTACTATACCATCTATATCTGTAGTTATATTGAAATCAAAATTGTTTTCGTAATTAATTATTGGCACATGACGTAATCCGAGTTTTTCACATAAGTCTAACATTTGTGTTTTGTCGCATTTTGTATAACTATCATTTTCTCCAGTATCACTTGTAAATGCATTGAACACAAACCACTCTTTTTCTGTCAAACCTAATTTATTGCTTTGAATACCAGGTCCACATAATTCCCCTTGAAATACTACATATAAACCAGTTTGTTCTTTATATTCTTTTAGTTTTGTTTCTAAATCACAGTATTTTTTAACGGTTTCTGTGTACATGTTAGGTCCTTTATACCATTGATTTCTACCTCCACATAAATATCCATCAGCAAATAATCCAGCAGTACAAGAACAGCCGTCTAATTTTATACTAGCATACCAGTCACAATCATCGATTTTCTTATATTCTGGTAAAACATCTTCCGCACAAACTTGTATTCTTTCTTCATCTGTTTTTGGTACATACCACTCATGATGAATTAAATCACCAAGAGGTCCATTAGATACAGGTGGTTCATATTTCTCGATATTTAACTCTATAGTTAAGTCGTCTCCTTCTTCTGGAGATAATATACTCACTGGATATGTTTTTCTATTAAAATTTTCATTTATTTGTGCATACATTTCTTCTAATTGATTTATAGGTACTACTAAACCTTGTGATATTTGATTTCTAAATTTATGAGTTGAAATTTTATATTTGTTCAATTTTTGTGACCAAGATGATCCTCTTAACCATTCAAACATTGGTACATCTGGAAGTAAACTATCTATTTCAAAATATACTACCATATCACCTTCGCTAAACTCTCCTTTTTTAGCCACGCAGTTCCAGTTTAATACTTGAACAACCTCAATTCTATCTGCTCCTTCAATTGGCTTAATAGCTTTTATTTTTTGCACACTGACTAATTTTCTACTCATGGTTTCCTCCTATCTCATTAATTCTTTACATAGTTTATTGATGAAGTCATTAACTTCTTTTTGTATATATTCTGCATCTTGTTTGTAAGTACAACTTACGTATGGTGGGTTGATATTGTAACACTCTTGTCTTTTTTCTCTGTCGTATCCTGGATAAATGTCGTTTGTCATATTAATTGTTATTGATTTTTCATCATTACTTAATATTATCATACTTAATTTCCTCCTTCTTTTGAAATTGGTGGTCCAAATCCTAATGTTATCTTTGAGTCGGACACAGTGGCGATCCTCTCATAGATTTCTAGTTTCGCTTGGGCCATTGCTAGGTCTTGTTTTAGTTGTGCATTTTCAGCTTCTAACACAATCAGTCTTTCCATAACAATACTTTCTATCTTATTATATGCGTCAGTATTTCCTGTCTTTGTAGCCATTGCGTCCTCCTCATTTATTCTTTATTTTTTATTCTATTCTCGATTTCCATATCGATTAATTTATTAATTCGGTCTCTTTCTAGTTTTACAGCTTCATCTAATATTACTAGAACAGTATGAGGTGATAAATCTAATTTATCTTTGCATTTGGTTATGTAAGGCTCCCAGCACTTAAATATCTGTCTAGTTTCTATACGAAATCTAACTGTACTATCAATATTGTTTATAACCCTATCTCGTATTTCTTTTAGTTCATTTATCGTTGCTTGATGCAACGCTATTGAGTTTGCTATTTTTTCTTTCATACTAATCTCCTAAATTAAATAACATTGTTGGGTCTTCACTCAACATAGTTGTTGGGAATTGACCATTCCATTTTTGTACTAATTCTCTTTGAATTTCTAATCTTAATTGTTCTAATGATTGTTCTGTTACAGATTGAGATTGTAATTCTCTAACTTTTGCTTCTGCTTCGGCTGTATTAATTTTTTGTTCATTTTGAACTTTGATGATTTCTAATTGAGCTTTTTCTGCTTCTGCTTTTTGTTGATTTGTTGTTTTAGCTTCTACAGCTTTATTGAATTCATCTGTAAATCCTATATTTTCTAAGTTTACAGCACTAATCATAAAGTATTCTTCTAGTCTAACATTTAATTCTTCTGTGATAGCATTTGCTACTTCGCTTCTCTTTGTTATCATTTCTTCTGCTGTGAATTTAGCAATAGCAGCTTTCAAACTACTTTGTAATGCTGGGTTTAAAACTACGTCGTTATAGTTTGCTCCAACTTCTGCATATAATTTAGATGCTTTTTCAGCTCTAATTTGATAGTTAATCGACATTGTTATATTTACAATTTGAAGGTCTTTAGCACTTCCTTCTACTGTACCTTGATATTTTTGTGTTCTTATATCAATATCGTGTACGTCTTCCACGAATGGTTTTACCATGTGAAATCCTGCGTCTAAATATTTTTCTTGAACTTTTGAATATAATGTTACTACTCCTATGTGTCCTGTTGGTACTATTGTTGTACCTGCAAAAAATATAACTAATCCTAATATTAATACTATAGTAATTATTATTGCTATAATTGATGATCTTATTTCCATATTCGATAATCCTCCTATTTTTCATTTTCTTTTACTTCTATTAAAAAACAATCTGTTGTGCACGGATGATTTACTTTATCCAGATACATTCTATCAATCGTAATCGTTTTTGCTACAAATTTTTCAGCTAATTTAGCTAATTCTCCGTTTTTTGCTGTCTCACGATGCCCCCCGAATTCGGTATCATATAACGGAAAAATAGCTTCTTTTTTATAGTCATTTAACCTTAACCATGGGTAATGTTCTAGTGTAGGTTTATCTTCTGAATAAAATCTCACCTGAATTTCACCTGTGCCATATTTCGGTTTCACTAATGCAAGTACTGTAGGTAATCTTACCCATCTCCTAAACATATAATCCATTTTAGCAATCCTCCTATTAATTTTTAAATTTACTTTCCATTTTGGAATTATTGTTTTTCGGCCTCTACAGTTTGGTCGTGACGTTCTCGTAAATATCGTTCAAAAAATACTTCTTTTGATACTGGAGTATTTTTCCCACAATCTTCTATATATTTATTGTATAAAGCATCATCCTCTTTATAATAAAATGTATAAACAGGCCCTTTCCAAACTTTTACGCCTCTTTCAAATAAATACTCATCTAACCATTGTTTGAATTGTTTTATGTTTCTTGCTTGATACGGATGTCTGGCACTTATGGCTCCAAATACTGCATTCATATTATTCATTTCAAACACTGTAACAGTGTCGATTATAATGTTTTTGAATAATTTATTCATGTTCATAAATTATGTCCTCCTATTTGGTTTCCTCTACTTTCTTTTTTCTAGTTCTTTTGATTGCTAATTTACTGCGTAATTCTTCATTTGTTTCTTCTAATGCTTGTATGTCTGCTTGTAATGCGATTATTTTTGCTTCTTGTAATTTGAATTGAACTTCTGATGGGGTTTCTTTTTTATGAGCAAAATATGCTCCTGCAAACAACACACCTACCACAAGTCCTAAGATAAATACTGGGAACATAGCCATCATCTTTTTCTCACCTCCCTGTTCTTAATTGGTATCTAGTTATAAACTCTGGCGATTTTTTATTTTGATATGTTAATATTTCGTCTAACGTAACTGGTTCTCCGCCAAATATCTATACCTACGTTATATGAATTTGGTACATCACACCATAACGGGTGCATAGTACCTGTATTCGAATGAATGTGTCCATAAAAATGTAATGCACCATGATGCTGTTCATTCCATACTTGAATTGGATAATGAAATAATACAATTCTGTATCCACCGTCTTTAATCATAGCTGTATCTTTTACCCATCTAAATATAGATTGGTCAAATTCTTTATCAGCTAGAAATAGATGGTCGTGGTTACCCACTATCAAAAACTTCATACCATTAAGTTCTTTCAATATTTCCATAGTTTTAGGACCTTTATGGAATGATAAATCTCCTAATATATACACTTCGTCTCCTGGTCTAACTTTACTATTCCATCTTCTTATATATTCTCGGTCCATCTCATCTGTGTCTTTAAATGGTCTATTTTCAAACTTTAATACATTTTTGTGTCCAAAATGGACATCTGCAACATAAAACTTCATAATCATCTTTCCCTTACAGAAAGTAAATGCTCAATTGCAGTTTTAATTTCAGGTCCAGCCTCAGCACTACCTTCTTTTTCAATTTTATTTATGAACCTTTTTAGTGTTTGAATATGTGGACTAACATCAGTGTCAGCCTCTAATATATCCCCTAACATTTTGTATATTCTTCTCACTCTACGTCTTGGGATATACGTTTCAAGTTGTTCTTTTAAATTATGATTTTCTTCTTCCAGACTAATCTTCTTCATCATAATCATCCTCCCCTATTGGAGAAAAACTTTTACAACGAATATGTTTAGTATCTGTGCACTCTTCGTCAAAGTTTGATACGGAATAAAATCTTGTGCATGGTTTGTGATATGCTAAATTGCGTTCACAATTCTTCCTGGTACACTCTGTTGCACAATAACTTCTATCATACATACTCATAGTCCTATCAGCCCTGCCTCTCTTACATAATTTTTAACATCATCTACACTAGTAGCAATAATAAAATGTCCATGAGCCTTTTTAATTCTAGCCCCTTGTGCTAACTGCATTACACTAGGTTCTCCTTGTGGGTCTTTGACCTCTATACCAAAGAATAGTCCTCCCCAGCAACATAATAAATCAGGAATACCATTCTCTTGATACAAGTCCCCACCATGAATTTTATAACATAGTCCTCCACATTCTTTTATGTAGGCTTTTATTTCATTTTCTATTGCTTTTTCACGATGAGCTTTGTATCCTTTACTCGCCATTTTTGTATAACCCCTCTTTCAATCTAAGTAAAATCTCGTCAGTTGTTTTACAAATTGCTGGTGCAGCTACGCTTAATAAGTCACAAGTTTCTTCTTCGTTATTTATACGACTTTGTTGACCTGTTTCCCATAAATATACATGAGTTAACTCGTGTCTCAATGTCTTTGCTAACAAAAATCCGTCTAAGTCTTTATCAATATAGATTGTAGAAGTCACATACTCAGTTATACCATGTATTCTGGTGTCGTCTTCTGGAGCTCTTCCCTCATAAAAAATTCTGTTCATTTCCTCTCTGTCTCTAAAACATAATTTCCAAATGTTTTTTGAAATTGCAGGTGATTTGAATGTAAACATATTATTTACCTCCCTTACTAAATAATCCTTTTATTACACTAGCTAGTAAACATACGCCAAAGGCCTGTAACCAAGTCAAATGAAATGGTACATGAAATAACCATAAGACTAAATTTACACACGCATACAGAGGTAATGACCATATTGCACCCATAATCACTAGAATTAAAATTAATACTAATAATTTTCCCATACTATTTCCTCCTTTGTTTTTGCATTATATCATATATGTTTTTAAAAGTTAATAGTTCTATTGTCTTTTTTCTAATTTTTTAAAGGATGTCTCTTATAACACCTTCGAATTCTAAATACAATGGACCATATTCACTCGGATCAACTATATTAATTGTCATACCCCTCATAGTATCAATTCTTATTTCATCTGGTAATGGTCTCATAAATTCGTCGAAACGAGCCACAAATGGCATTTGCTTTCCATACATCTCTAATCGTCTATAAGCTTTTACTATATTTTCTTTTACTTCTGGAGTCATTCTACACTCTATATTTTCAACTTTAACAGGAGCGCATTGCATCATAAGTCGGCTTTTCATGATAGAAAGACATTTTAATATACGTTCTTGTGATAAATCTGATGGAGTATCGCAAGTTACTGCATATCTACGACTACGAGAGGCCCAATCGGCTTTAGACTCTGTTTTCATATTCGGTATTTCCTCCTCACTTCTTATATCTATTCCATTAAGTTTGTACCAATCTAGTTCTGAGATTTTATCTAATGCAGATACAGATGGCCACATACTAGGTATATCTATGGAAAATGCATTTTTATCTGGGTCATACGTGTATCCTCTATGAACAATGGCTCCATCGGCAGTCCTATAAGCATCTACCCAAGGACCTGTTCCATATGTATATCCTCCATGATAAGTTCCACTAGTTGTTGAAGTCCACATACTATTTTCCTCCTTCTTCTAATTCTAACCATCTTTCAAACATCCTTAAATCGAAGTCATAACCAGCTTCTAATGCTCTTTGTATTTGTTGGTCCACACTACCTTCTATTTCTAAGAAGTAATAAACAGGTTGTTTTGTTTGCCCCACTCTGTCAAGACGACCTTTACTTTGTACGAAATCAATATAATTTTCAGGATACGAGAACCATATTGCGATATTAGTTTTTACAAAGTCATTTAATCCAGCAGAACCAGATTGTATATTTACTATTACTATACAGTCATCATATTTTTCCCAGTTAGTCAAATCTTTAGTAGCACCATCGTAAATGCACCAGTGTCTTTTCTTCTTGTTACAAATTTCACTTATGATTTTTGTTTCCATTACAAAGTTTGTGAATATTACAATACGACCTTCGTTTCCTTCTAAAAAATCTTCTAGCCATTGTGCTTTTGGATTTTTCTCAAAACGTAAATGTTTTATGAAACCACTAGAACTTTCTCTGCTGTAAGTTCGATACAGAGTAGGTCTATTTGCTAAAATAAAGTCTGTATCTATATCTTCTATATCTCCAGACATCAAAGCCTTTTCTAGGGCATCCTCATCCATTCTAGGCCATACTTTATTCTTCTTAAAATATTTCATTTCAGAAGTCATTTTAAAAGATTGTCTTATTTCGATTGGCTTTTCATATTTGCTTTCATATTTTTTGTAATAAGTATATCTTGCAATTTCGTCATCCATTTTATCTACTTGTTTATATCCTACAATTTCATTGAACGGAAATCTTGCTTTACCTGCATAAACTAAATTCCAGTTTTGAGCCTCCATACAATAATTTTGTTTGAAATCTTTTGCTTTTATATCAAATAATTTACTCCCTAATGCTTTATATTGAGGGTATAAATCTATGTATTTTTTATTTTGTGGTGTAGCGCTAAGGACTAATGTATAAGGTTTATATTTATCACATAGTCCTTGCACAAATTTTGATTGTTTTGAGTCATACGTTTTTATTTTATGACCCTCATCTACTATAATCAATGTATCTACCATCTTGCATACTAATTCAATTTTAGCCTTGTTCTTTTCTCTCCAAGCACTTTGGAAACTAGACACAAAGGTCATTTCAATATCAGGAACTTCGTCTTTTATATCTCTATTCCAGTCATCCACTTTTGACACGGGGCATATAACTACTAACCCCTTAATCATATGATTTTTATAAAGTTGTTCAGCAACAGAAAGAGAAGTAACAGTCTTACCAGTACCAGTATCAAATCCTAAATAAGCTCCACGTATTTCGTTATCTGCCATTCTGTTGAATATATCATCAGCAGTTGTTTTTTGGTAATCATACAAAACTGTACGCATTGTTACTCCTCCTTTTTATTTTTCTTTTTCGCATAATAATCTTTATAATATTGTTGTCTAGCTTCTTTATTTTCTTCATAATGTTTTTTATAGTAGTCTTTTCTTTCTTCTTTGTGTGTTTCATAATATTTCTTATAAGATTTTAGTTTGGCTTCTCTGATTGCTTCTGCTTCTCCCATTGCTTTTCTTCGTTGTCTTTCTCTGATGGCTTCTTTATTCTTCTTATAATACTCTTTAAAATATTCTTGTCGTTTACTCTTGTTTTGTCGATAATAACGATGTTGGTATTCTTTTCTGTCATTCTCCATTTGTACCTCACTTTCTAAATTCCATCTATTCTCATAGTTGCTTTAACATTAGTTGTCTTAGTGAATTTTTTGGCAAGTTCAGGCTCTTCCTCTTTTAATTTTTTAGTATCGATTGTATTTCTAACGCTTGGTGAAACATATGTCATTTTGACTCCACCTACAACGACTATTTTTGGCATATCTTCCATTTGTTCATATAATTTCACCATATTTTCTTTAAATGGCTCATACACCGTCATAAAGTCTGCTTCTGCTTGTTTGTACGCAGCATATTTTTCAAAAAATTCTTCTGAACTACAGTTTAATCTACTTGCTACTGCTCTGTTATATTTTTCTGCTTCTTCCTCTGTCAATGTTTTTACATTCAATACATCCATTATTTATTCTCCTCCTCATAATGATTTTTTATTCTTTTAAATACATTTTTTGCAGTAAGGTATCCTACAACACTGTCTCCATGATAAAACCTTTCGTATGGAGTAAGTAATCCCATAATTTCTAGTTTATCTTGTTCATAACCATGGGCACCAAATCCACCAATAACACTTACCACTCTTTTTTCAGGGTCAAATACTGGGTAGCATAACTGATAGTGGTCCATGATGTCTGGGTACACAGAAAGTAATCTCTTATCGTACCCAAACCCTTCTATGAACTCGAACGGGATACCTTCCTTTTCTAACATTCTTTTAAGTTTAAATATTTCTTTGTATTTACTCCTCAAGGTAATTCCTCCTATTTTATGAAACCTTGGACTCCTTTTTTAGTTCTTTCGTATGCTCTTATTTGATTTTCTTTGTTAAGTTCTAACTGACGTTTCATTCTTTCCTCTTTAATTAAGTGTTGAATTGATTGTTTTTCTTCGAAAGTAGTATGATAATTGTAAGCAACTTCTACTTCTCTCTCACAGTCAGGACCAGTAACCCAAGGTCTTTGGTTGTAAATATATTTTTCGATTTTTCTTTTTAATCTTTCTTTATTTACTTCAGGATAATCATAGTAGTATATTAATGTTTGCATAAGCATGATAATACTTCCTGGTAATCTTTTTGCGTCTAACTTTGTTAATAATGGTTGAACGAATTTCAATCTATCAACTGCTGCAAAATATTGATCTTCTGTTATTTGTAAGCTACCGTCTTTAATATCTCTGTGTTTTGGTTTTGATACTCTATACAATGCTGTAGATATGATATGTAAATTTCCATTTGCATAAGTATTCATTAATGCTAGTAATCTTTGATAGTTTACGTTTCCTTGCTCAGCATAAGATTTAATAAAGTCTGTTTGAGACCAGTTTACCATGTTCATATTCATATAAATACATTCTTGAGAACCTGCTCCTTCTGCGATTATATATTCTACTGGTAAACCTAATCTTTGTAATGCTGTCAATCTACCTTGACCGTCAATTACTTCCATTTTTTCGTTTACTACTATAGGATTTTTAATCCACCCTATATCTTGAATTGATTTTACTATCTTACTAATTCTACTCTCTGGTATATCTCTGTTTCCTGTTAATCTTTTGAATATGTCATAATTTTTTGTTACATACACTTCGTATGCTTTTTCGTCTCTTTCCATAAATTTTCAATCCTCCTATTAATCTACATCTTCAAAGAACCATGATCCAAATGATTCTTCTTCGCCTTTGTCATTTATAATACATACATCAAACACGTCTCCGTATGCTGTTATCTTATGTGCATGATATAATTTGTTTAGTGTAACTGTGATATATTCTTCTGCAACACACTCTACAAAATAATTTCTAACATCTTGGTCGTCAGTAAATTTAACAGTAATATCTGCGTCGTAATCTACTCCGTCAATATCACCTAAACACTCTGGTACATCTCTCAATTTACGAAACACTTTTAACACCTCCGTTTATAAATTAATTACTCGATTTATAAACATTATACACAACTTTTAGTTAAATGTCAATAGTATATCATAAATTTTTTTAAATTTTTTTCTTTCTTGTCTTTCTCTCAGGTTTGATACCTAAAAAATCATTAATTCTCTTTTGGGCTTCTGCTACATACCATTCATAATCAATATCAGCTAATTCACCTATTTTCTTACCTCTAATGTCATAATTATAAATAAGTACGTGCTCTGGTGTACCTTCAACTTTATCTAATACTCCAACGTCTTTAGATTTTTTATGTTTGTAAAGTCCGCCGTTTTTTAAATCTGTCGATGGGAATATTCTGTTCACTTTTTGCACTATCTCGTCTCCAGATTCTCTTTTCCAAGTCGGTGTGTCATACATACCTCCAAGTTTTTTGATCATCTGATAATCAGTTGCAAGGTTTTCTGGGTTACAAATCGTTTCTCTAATATCAATTCCCTCTAAGAAATAATTTACAACGGCTTTTGCAAGTATTGCTAGGGTGTCTTGTTCATTACCCTCATCATATTTTGTAACGTAAGCACCTTTAACTTTTATTTTTCCGTCGCTATCTCTAAAAACGTAATTGTTAACGTCTTTTTCGTATAAGTTATCTGCAACGGTTTTCTCTAAACTGAAACGCCAGTCTTTTTCCCAACCTTTGCATACTTCATCTATTATATCTTCTGCGTCATCTGTTAATAATTCTAATGCGATACCATCAGTATTAGATTGAATTAATTTGAAGTAGTCGCCGACATTTGTGTCGGTTACCCCATCAGCTCTTGCCCAAGCTGGTTTTGGTTTTCTCTCTGCGTTCTTTAACCTAAACACTAAATCCATTAAACTTAATTGCCCAAGCATACACATTTTGGTATTATACTCTGGGTCATATAGTTTTTTGAATTTGTCTTTCATACATCCTGAAGTTGTGTTCAATATAAGTTTATATCTCGCTGCTTTATCTTTAAGCTCTTTCTTTTCTGCTTTACTTAAACTATCATCATGAAGCTTTGCTTTAACATCCATACGAGTTTGTACCATTCCTGCGAAGGCAAGACAACCGTTTTTATCTACTTGTCTTGATAATAAATCCCACTTAGTTAATATGTTAGGATATAGTGATGAAACGTCCACCCATATAATTCGCTTGTTCTCTTCTGGTCGGCATATATAGTTTTTAATACCACCATGCACACCACCTAACGCGAATGTATGCTCTACTCCTAATATATCTATAACTAAACTTAATTTATCCTTATCACATTTTTTAGTTTCCCATTTATTTCTCTCTAGTTCTTTTAATGCTTCAATGAAGAAGTCGTAAATTTGCTTTAACTCTGGTATATCCCAGTTCACAGGTAGATCACATAGTTGAAAGTTTTTTCTTAATCTTGTATTTATACCTTTGTTTTGTGAAAGCAATATTGCTTCTGTTAATTTTGCGTTTGTTTTACATATATAATTAATAGGTAATCCAAACTCTTTTACTAGTAGCATTTTAGTTTTAAAACTATTTTTCCTTTGTTTAAATCTTTCTAATGTACCATATAAATCGGCTCTGTTGTATTTTTCAACATCTCGTTTTTCCTCTTCTGTCAATGGTCGGTCTAAGTCGAATGGAACAACGCTTTCTACGATGTCCATTCCCATAAACCCTTCGTTTTGTTTAAGTGACATAAAACTACCGTCACCCATAACGTCATAAGATAGTATAGGTGAAGAATAATAGTCATCAATACCATGCTTTCCTAATACATTAAATACGGGTATATCATAATCCTGTGCATGAATTATTGAATTACTACATTTGAATACTTTATCTGGGGTAGTTAATTTCCCAGATAAAATACCGTGTAATAAAATCTTATCATAATGTTCACAGTTATACCCAATCCAGATGTTATTAAGTTGCGCTTCTGTTAACGCTTTTATCTCTGGAATATTCCAGGTCTGTATTATCTCTCCTGTTTCCTCATTTAATACTCCTAATAAAGTGTTATGCGCAAAAGTTTCAAAGTCATAAATCAACATAAACATCTATCCTTTCTATTACGAATTTTTTACGTCTTGGGCACTTTTTCGTAATGATTATTTTAGTATAGCTTTTATTTCATCTATCACTTTAGCCTTTGATTTGGTTTCTTCTAAGAACTTAACCAATTTGTCATATTTTTCTTTATAAGGTGCGTCTTTTTCTCTATATAATCTGTCATAATCATATTTTGCGATTTCTATTCCGTCTTCTCTTAACTGTTCTCTGTAGTCTTCAGGATTGTATTCGCCTTTTCTAAACATTTCTACACTCACAAATAAGTCTTCCATAAAAGAATTTAACTCATCATGTTGTAAACTAACATCATCACTAAAATGTAATGTATAAGCAATTGCGGTAATGAAGTTTTGTACTGAGCAGTCTAACTCCTCTTTGTACGCCTCGTTGAATGATTTTCTTAAATTATTATACAAACTATTATAATAAATTTGTAGCCAATTCTCCATTTCTTCCTTTGAAAATCCCTTCATCCTTCTAAAATCTTCCCTACTTAATTTCATAACTATTCTCTCCCATCTGATTTTAATTCTACTATTGTAGTTTTACTTTTATCCTCATGAAGTTGTCTATCAGCCATCCATTGCACGAATTGTCTATACGCTTCTTGTTCAGAAGTTGCGTAAAATACTCTTGTGAATGGTCTGCGTGAATTAAATATAGTTGATATACTGTCTGTAGTGATTTGGTACCTTTTTTGCGCACTATTAATTCTATCTCCTGCAAGTAGTATTTTGTCATTTGGGTCAGTTGTATATGCGTTCCATGCTCTTTGCATTTCAATTAATGCATTAGTTTGATATAATTTCTTCCAGAAAAATATCGCTCCTTTTAACACTCTTCTCCATGTTAAGAACCCTTTGAATTTAATATCATCTGCTTCTTGAAAACCGTTATATTCCCAGTCATGTTGTAATTTTCTTTCTACTACATTTAACGCTTGCTCTAAATCTAATATTGCTTGTTGACTTTCACTTTTCGCTATAGTCATAAAAGTATCTTTTAATTTATCTGTTGATACTAACACATCTAATACATTTTTTAAAGTATCTTGTGGTATTTCACAACCACAACCTCTTAATGTAGCAATAAAACTATGTTGATCTGACAATGGGTCCACAGCAGTTTGAACGGCTTGTTGTACTGGCGCAATATGTTCTACTACCACTGGTTTTTCTACTGCGATTGCTGGATTTTGCTCAGCTTTTACTTGATAATAATTTTCAATTATTTTCATTTCAGGTAGTTGTATCTCTCTTTTAGTTTCTTCTACTTCTTCTTTATGATTCAATTTAAACTGTGCACCTTGCATATTATCAATCTTTTCTTTTTCTTCTTGTGGTAACTCTCTATATGGTACATATTCTTTACCACGTGATTTCGCATTTTGTTTTCTCATTTTACATTTTTGACATAATCCTTCGTACATTCCTTTAGACATAAGTTCCACATTTTCTCTCCCGCAGTCCTTACATTCTCCTACATCTCTTATTACTTTTCTCATCTTCCTATTCTCCTTTTTAATTTCAAATTCTTTTAATACTCCTGGTTTTATAAATTGTGTGACTGGTTTGAATTTATCTTTCAATTCCATTATAGTTATTGCAACGCCAGTAGTCTTATTATATAAAACTTCTATATTCCCATCTGTTATATATCCCATTTGTTTTGATTTCCTACATACATATATAGTGTGAAGATATAATGTACTTTGTGGAATAAGGTCATCCTTTGTGTACCATCTACACGAGCTTTTCATTAGATTTTTCGTATTATAATAATTATTAGCAATGTTTCTTTCTTTTAGTCTATCAATAGCGTGATAAGTCAATTTAATCTCTGATGGCAATTTTCTCATACATTTGGTATCCTCCTTTCTTAAATACTGGGGGACAGGGCGTTGTTTCATAAGTTAATTCTCGCCCCATCTGCAAGTCCGTTACTAACTTGCATATATAATATACAACAATTTTAACAACAAGTCAATAGGTTTGTTGTCTTTTTTCTAAATTTTTTAAAAAATCACGGATTAGAACTCAAAAATCCCACGGCTTAACATAACGCAAACCCTTGATATTACTGGTGTTGACGATGATGATGCAGACAAGAAATATTTTGTCTAAATTTCGAGTAAAATTATTGCTTTTTTCAAAAAAATATTATAATATTATAAAAGATAAAAAAGGAGAAAGTGAAAAATGAAAAATTATAGTGATGAGCAATTTTTTGATTCGCCTTTTCGTGGTGTAACTAGCGTGTTGAACGCAATATTTGGAAATAAATTCGAGAACTCTGGTATCCCTGAGCACATTTTAAAAATGGCTGGTGAGAGAGGTACAGCAGTTCATAAATATATAGAAGATTGGCTTGGATGGTATGACAGGCCTTTTAAAAAAGAGGACAAAGAAGAACCTCATTTGGGATTAGAATATGCTGTGTATGAAACAGATTGGAAAGAATGGTTAGATGAAAGAATTAAATGGGACATAAGACCATTACACACAGAATTAAAACTTATAAATAAGAAGCTAGGAGTAAAAGGTATAGTCGATTGTATTGCTGTAGTTAATGGTAAAGTATGTATGATTGACTGGAAAACTAGCAGTAACTTAGATGAATGGTCAACTAACTGTCAACTTCAATTATATTATATGATGATGTTAAAAGGTAATAAGGAAGAAAAAGCGATTGCGAAACAAATAGAAGAACTAAGATGTTTGAGTTTGACTAAAACTGGATACAGATGGTTCAAGTTTGATATAGATAAAAAATTAGGAGAGGCTATTTTAAAATTATGGAATACACATTTTAGAGAAGTAGCTGAAGCGGAAAAACTAAAAGAAAAGGCAAAAGCAAAAGTTTCAAAAGGAATAGTAATTTTATAAAGGTGAGAATATGAAACATATAGTTAGTTTTAGTGGTGGAAAAGATAGTACCGCAATGTTATTAAGAATGTTAGAAGAAAATATGCAAATAGACGAAATAATTTGCTGTGATACAGGCAAAGAATTTCCCGATATGTATGAACACATTGAAAAGGTTAGAGAATATATAAAACAAAAATATAACAAAGACATTACAATATTAAAATCAGATAAATCATTTGATTACTACATGTTTGACCACATTAAAACTAAAGGGAAGAACAAAGGTGAAAAAGGGTACGGCTGGACAACTATGGGTATAAGATGGTGCACAACTGTACTAAAAAATCAAATAATAGATAAACATTTACGACAATATAAACAAGAAGGGTATATAGAATACATAGGAATTGCGTATGATGAGCCAGCAAGAATAAAAGATAAAAAATATCCATTAATAGAATGGAAGATGACCGAGCAAGATTGTTTGCAGTATTGTTATGACAGAGGATTTGACTGGAATAAATTATATGAACGTTTTGATAGACTAAGTTGCTGGTGCTGTCCTTTGAAAAATTTAAAAGAACTACGTATTTTATACAAATATTATCCAGAGCTATGGCAAGAACTAAAAGAGATGGATAGAAAATCATATAATAAATTCAAGAAAAATTATACGGTAGAAGAACTAGAAAATAAATTTAAGAAGGAGGATGAGAATGAGTAATAGAGTGTTTACAAAAGCGAATTGTATGGACTGGCTAGATAGTTTAGAAGATGAGAGCGTAAACTTATGGATTATAGACCCGCCCTACAATGTTTTGACTGGGAACATGACTAACAAGAACGGCGCAGCAGTGTTC
This sequence comes from uncultured Lachnospiraceae bacterium, assembly GCA_937891165.1. GTDB lineage: Bacteria > Bacillota > Clostridia > Lachnospirales > Lachnospiraceae > SIG299. The sequence continues at coordinate 19,900 of CALAEX010000193.1, forward strand.
CATACAAGATATACAGCGAAAGTATCGCCTACTGAAAGTGATTTGGAAAAAGGCATAGTAACTTCAAGATTTGAAATAGCGATACCTTGGGAAGAGAAACAAAAACTAGAAGATTACAAAGCCGAATGTTTTAAATGGTACTGCAAAGCACATGCTAAACTGGCAGAGGACTCATTTATGTTCATATTTTGGTCAATGAGATATTTGCATCTGGCGTATGAAATATTTGATGTAAATAGAGTTGTATTCTGGCAACAACCGAATATGGTTAGTAGCATTTCAGGTGACTTCTGCTATGATATAACACCAATTATTGTAGTAAGAAAAGGAAACCCTAGACTAACAAAAGAGGCTGGATTGTGGGATAAATCAAGTGTTTTGAAATTCACAAAACCTCAGGGTAATTATAAAAAAGATAAACTATGTCATCCATGTCAAAAACCTCAGGCATTACTTGAACACCTGGTATGGCTGAGTGACGCTGACCACGAAGGATATGTGATAGGAGATTTCTTCGCAGGATCAGGAAGTTTGCTAAGAGCAGTGAACAACGCCGATGTAATTTTATGTGATATGAATGACGAATATTACGATAAATTCTTCGATGTGTATGTGACGGACCCAAAGGTTTACAAATGTAAAAAAGTAAAGTAAAATTATTATATTAGGTAGGTAGAAAGGTAGGTAATTAATATGTTAAAAATTACTAAATTAGATTTTGAATTAGGAAATAATGATAAGATTCCAAACGGACTTTGGTACGTTGTTGCGGATTACGTCAAAAGAGGGGAGGATTCTTACGATAGGGCGAAAAGACGATTTGCTGTGACTACGCTTGTATCAAGATTGAACGAGATACGTGCGAAGGATAACGTAGATGAATCTGATTTCCGTCTTATTTTAATGGCTGAAATAAATCAAACATATAATAAAAGAAAAGACCTAACAATATTTGAGCAAGATATTATTAATTATATAGTAGAGATATTTAAAATATTAATAGACGGAGGTGTATTGTAATGAGTAGATATATTGAATTTACGTTCTGTGAATTACCAGATACACCTTACGGATTTGATGTGGAAAAATTTAAAGCTGGTGACCCAACACAATTAAAACTATATAAAGATTCAAAAGTACCTAGAAGAAAAAAACCTTTGACGTATGAGGACATAGAAGATGGTACAAAAAATTACGCTAGAGTTGTACCCGAAGACTGTGTGTTCATAGATTATGATATTCCTGAAGAAGCAGAAGAAATGTATGATATAATCGTACACTCAGGGTTAAAATGTTTAATACTTGAAACTACTAAAGGTTATCACTTCTTATTCAGAAAACCAGATTTTTATAAAAAAGAAATGACTGGTGCTACCAACTGGTTTGGTTATAAATTTGACACTAAAGGACCTGGTGCTGTTCAGATTGTTAGAGTCTGTGGTATGGAGCGTGACGAAAGATGTAGCTGGGATGTAGGCGAATTAATTTCTCCAAAATCTATTGACTTAGATATGCTAGATATACTACCTTACTGGCTATGGGGTAAGTTAAGAGATACGGACTTACATAAAAAAGGAAAACCCGGAGAAAGCGAATACACGCTTAAGGACCAACCGTTCACACAATTAATGAAGATGCGTGAAGGTGGACGTCACGACCATATAGTTTCAAAATGTAGTTACTTTGGAATAAGTAATGGATTTGAAATGAAAGAATTTAAAGATTTAATAAACGCAATACATGACCAATACTTAAAGAAAATAGGTACGGCTATGTCTGACTCTGACTTATTTGGAGATCTACCTGAACGCTGGGAAGATTACAGTGCTACATTATTGAGCAGTGGATATAGCTATGATGAAAAAGAGCGTAAATGGACAAAAGGTGCGTCTAAAAAAGATAAAAAAATAGATGAACGTAGAGCGGCTGAGTATTTATTCAAACAACTTGATTTCTATGGAAGCGGGCATAACAGAAATGGTACATTTGACGGATTATTATTTAAAGAAATAGGAGGTCCATTTGAATATAACGGGGATATAACAGTATTTAGAGAAAAATTAAGAGAATACAGCGACCAAAATTTCAAGGATACATTTTTCAAGGAAGTGGAGGTGCAACTAATGCAGATGTGCGCAGAGAAGAACAAAGTAATTTTAAGAAATGATAAATACGTCATTGTAAAAAACAAGATATTAAGTTGTATAACAGCTGACGCCTATGACTTTACGTGGCTTGGTAAACGACCTCCAACTGATGTAGTGTTGCCTTGGAACTGGTATCCAGAAGAATGGGTAGAAGAACACGCAGAAGATTTAGGTGCAAATATATCTTGGTTTATAAAACAATTATCAAGAAACTCAAGAGGAGTGCCACAACCCGAAGTTGAACAGTGGTTGTACGTAATTGCTGGTGCTAGTATGATACCAGCCAATCAACTTCAAAAAATAGTAATACTTAGTGGTGGTGGACAAAACGGAAAGAGTTTATACACAAGTTTAATAAGACTATGTCTTGGTGAAGAAATGTTTAATGAAAGTAAAATATTCGATACATCTCCTCATGATGGTTTCTGGGGCGAAGGACTTGATCACGGTATTCTATGTGTAATCGACGACTTGAACAGAGTATATTCAAGAGATGCGTTTAGTTATATTAAAGGTGCTATAACTGGTACTGATAGTATAGTTATAAATGAAAAATTTAAGCCAAAACGTAGATTAGATATACTGCCACAGATAATCGCTTGTACTAACTTTGAATTTGAACTATATGATAAGAGCGAAGGTATGAAAAGAAGGGTAAAAATCTTACCAACAGAATTTCATATAGACGATAGTGTTAAAGATGGAGATTTGCAATATAAATTAGTGTTGAACACAATGGATCCAGTAAAGGTCGCTGAATATAAAATGAGCGAAGACGCGTTCAATCATAAAGGCGAAAAAGTTATGCACATGTACACTAAAGAAAAAGGTGTACTAGACAGCTTACGCGATGGAAGCCTAGCGTGGTTTGCGAATAAAGCTCGTTACATGTATATTAAATGGTTACTAAAAGAATTAGTAATCGAGGACAGCGAAGGTATGAAAGAACGTATGGGTGAAGTATTTGCAGGTGGATTTGATGCTGAAATAAACGACTTCTTAGAGTGGTATATAACAGAACGAAAAGAAAGTATATGGACTAAAGAGTTGTATGGAGAATATATGGACTGGCACAATGAAATGGCAACAGGTGAAATGATGATGAAAGAAAAAGCATTTTCAATGAAACTTGGAAAGACTGTAAGACTAATGCAGGACAAAGGTTATAAAGTTGAAATGAAGAAGATTAAAAACGACAAGAATATGGCGTTAAATAAATTGTTCATAGGAGACGACGTAGATGCGCTTAAAAAAGATAAATAAGGAGGTATGCTATGCCTAGAAAAAAGAAAGAGGAAGAAGTATTAGATGCAGAAAAATTACTTGGGACATTTTTAAGAGGAGACAGATATGACGATGATGAACGATATAGACAAAGTGTTGAAACTATTTATAAAAAACTAAGACCGATATGGGTTAGTGAATGTAAAGACGCTGTATGGTTACTTCAAGATGATTATGTAAGAGAAGTTGCTGAGATAATTTATTTAGACGACCAAATGGGCGGAAACCTAGACCCGAGTAGCCTTAGCGAAGATAGACAAAACTTGTTAGGTTGGAAACAAATTCAATCTGTAATAGAACGATATAGGGCAATGGACTATTCATTAGTAGATAGTGATAGTATCAAAGCGATTTTAAGTAGTATAATTAAGAACAAGCAGGCTCGTGATGCTGATAGATTAAAAGCAATCGAGATGTATCAAGGTATGTTTACTAGTGAAAACATAGAAGGTATCACATTTATAAACGACTTAAAAAAGACTGATTCTCCAGGAAAAGACGATGAAGAAATGATCTAAAAGTGAACAGGATAGTCGGGAAGGAGAGATACATGATAAAATATTTAAGTTTGTTCAGTGGAATTGGTGCTTTCGAAAAGGCATTAAAAAATATAGGAATTGAATATAAACTTGTAGGATTTAGTGAAATAGATAAATACGCAGTTAAAAGCTACTGCGCAATTCATGGTGTAGATGAAAGTTTAAACTTAGGAGATGTGAAGTCAATCGATGTAAGTAAATTATTAGATTTAGACATCGATTTAATCACACACGGTTCACCTTGTCAAGACTTCAGTGTAGCAGGACACCAAGCAGGTGGAGATAAAGGTAGTGAAACCAGAAGTAGTCTTATGTGGTGCACTGTAGATATAGTTGAAAAGATAAAACCCAAATATGTAATATGGGAGAATGTAAAAAACTTATTAGGTAAAAAGCACAGACATAACTTTGACGACTATATAAAAATAATGGATGAATTAGGCTATAATTCATATTATAAAGTGTTAAATGCGAAAGACTATGGGATACCACAAAACCGTGAACGTGTTTATACTGTAAGCATACGAAAAGATATAGACTTAATAAATGGATATGAGTTTGAATTTCCTGAAAAAATAGAACTAAAACTAAGGTTAAAAGACATGCTAGAAGATGTTAGTGAAGTAGATGAGAAGTATTATCTAAGCGATAAGTTAATTAAATTTTTCGAAAGACACAACAAAGAACAAGAAAAGAAAGGCAACGGGTTCAGATGGGAGACCACTACAGGCGAAGGTATAGCAAAGAGTATAACTACTAGAGTAGGTGCATGCAGAACTGATGATAATTACATAAAAGTGATAGGAGAAGTAGATATTAAGGGACACGATTGCATCAAAAGAATATATGATGTGAACGGAATTGCGCCAACGCTGACTGACATGCAAGGTGGTCATAGGCAACCAAAAGTGGAGATAAATGAACGAGTAAGAAAACTAACCCCTAAAGAATGTTTTAGACTAATGGGATTTAAAGATGAAGATTTTATGAAGGCAAGGGGTGCAGGTATATCCGATACGCAATTATATAAGCAGGCAGGTAATTCAATAGTAGTTCAAGTTTTAGAAGCTGTGATGGGGGTGATACACCTTGAAACGAAAACTTAGTGACATTATATTACCCAATTATCATGATTTATTAGAGGACGGTATAGGTGAGCAGTTAGAGAGAAGCCGAAAGATGTTCCTAAGAGGTGGGCGTTTTAGTGGGAAATCTTACTGGGCCGCTCACCATATAGTCCTAACTATTTTAGCTCTTGCGGCTGTTCACAAAGAGGGTGAGCCCTGGGCATGTTGTCTGGCACTTAGAAAATATAGTAACACTCTTAAGACATCTGTGTATGCTGAAATCGCTAACGCTATAATAAATTTAGGTGTTGAAGATAAGTTTCAAATGCTTACTAACCCAATGG
>CALAEX010000194.1 GCA_937891165.1 uncultured Lachnospiraceae bacterium
GAATCACTGGTTTTCAAGACCAGCTCCTTAAACCACTCGGACAACTCTCCGAACAGTGCTCACTTATAATAACACTTATTTTTAAATCTGTCAAGCACTTTTTAAAACTTTTTTTTACTTTTTTGTTATTTCTTGTTTTTTCGTTGATTCAAAAAGAGTTCTGCCAATAAAATATCTTCTGGTGTAGTAACTTTTATATTTTCATAACTACCTTCTATCATACTAACTTCTCTATTTCCATAACGCATAACAACCATAGCATCATCTGTAATACTACCATCCTGTTGCTCGATTGCTTTCTCATAAGCAGACAAAGCAATCGAATACTCAAAACATTGTGGAGTTTGTGCTATCCATGTTCTGTTTCGTATTGGAGTAGATTCGATTACCTGCTCTGTTGTAACTAACTGTATCGTATCTTTTACAGGCATTCCAACAACACAAGCTCCTTTTTGCTTAACTTCCTGTATTGCCATATGAACCATTTCTGTTGTTATCAATGGACGTGCTCCATCATGAATCAAAACATACTCCGCTTTCTTTGCAGCAAGCAATCCTTGATAAACCGAATGATACCGTTCTGCTCCCCCTTCTACAATATGTACTACTTTTTGAAATCCATATTTTTCAATGATTTCTTTTTTACAGTATTCTTGCTCTTGTTTTCCAACTACTAAAATAATTTCATCTACTGCACTTTGTTCAAATGCTTGCAAAGAATAAAATAATATTGGTTTTCCAAACAATGGGAGATATTGTTTTGGCATCTCACTTTGCATCCTAGAACCTTTTCCTGCTGCAAGAATAATTGCTGTTATCTTTTCATCCACGGAACTCGCCTCCATTAAATACAAATAAACAAATTGTTATCGTTGTCCAATCTTTAAACCAGGTACTGCATTCAAATCTAATCCATGACGAACTCCTTTTTTATACTCATAATAAGCTGCTGCACCTATCATTGCGGCATTATCCGTACAAAAAATTGGTGATGGATAAAATAACTGTTTGCCTGCTTTTTTGCAAGCCAATTCCATTCCTTTTCGAAGTGCTGAATTAGAAGCAACTCCACCTGCAAGAGCAATTTTATCCACACGGTATTCTTTTGCTGCTTGCAATGTTTTTTCTACTAACACATCTACCACTGCTGCCTGAAAAGATGCAGCTACATCTGCACGGTTGATTTCTTCCCCTTTCATCTGTGCTTGATTCAAATAATTCAACACTGCTGATTTTAATCCACTAAAACTAAAATCATAAGGACTTCCTTCTACATTTGCTCTTGGAAACGCAATTGCCTTTGGATTCCCTTCTTTTGACAATTTATCAATTTTAGGTCCACCCGGATAACCTAAACCAATCGCACGAGCTACTTTATCATAAGCTTCTCCTGCTGCATCATCATGTGTTCTTCCAATAATCTCATAAACACCATATTCTTTCACCATAACTAAATGTGTATGTCCTCCTGATACAATCAGACAAAGAAATGGTGGCTCTAATTCCATATGTTCAATATAATTTGCAGACACATGTCCTTCGATATGATGTACACCTACTAATGGAATACCTGCCGCATAACTAATTGCTTTTGCTTCTGCTACACCAACTAATAACGCTCCTACTAAACCTGGTCCATAAGTTACACCTATCGCATCCATTTGAGATAATTCCATTCCTGCTTCTTTTAATGCTTCTTCAATTACTTGATTAATTTTTTCTATATGTTTTCTAGAAGCAATTTCTGGTACTACCCCACCATATAACGTATGCAAATCAATCTGTGAGGAAATAACATTAGATAACACAGTTCTTCCATTCTTTACTACTGCTGCCGCTGTTTCATCACAAGAGGATTCTATTGCAAGAATATAAGTATCTTCCATTTTTCTTTCCCTCCTTTACTATTATTCTATAATCTCTATCGGGTTTGTTAAACGCCAACCAACAATTTTCCATCTTCCATCTTCATCTTCACGTAATAAAAATTCTTCATAAGTTTTTGTATATTCTGAACCAGTTTTAAGTGTATAACTTGCAATAATACTTGAAAAATGATATTCTCCTGATTCCCATGTCGTTACACTGCTTTGTTTTTGCACACGATAGGACACCATCGTTTGTTCACTCTCTTTTATTGTTACAACTTCAGAAGAAAGATTATTTACAAAAGTTTCTAATGGATTATGGTCTAAAAATTCTTCATCAAATAACTGTCTCTGCATTAAGAGTAATTGCTCAAATTCAGATTCTGAAATAGATTCATTATAATAGCATTTTGAGATACGAGAAAATAATCTTACTACTTCTCGAACTGTAGCAGGGTAATTTCGTTCGATATCTTTTGCTAAAATATTTTGTACTTCTGTACTTGTATTTTCCTTTGTTGCAAAAATTCCATCTTCAGAATTTTGATTCAATACAAAGAAAATAACAAGTACTGCTATACACAATATCCCCAACACTCCAATAAATTGTGCTATTTTTTTATCTTTCATACTACAACCACCTTTCTGCATTTTATTCAAATTTTAAAGTAACACTCATACCATCTTTTCCACACTTTGCTTCTGGAAAAATTCTTTTAGCCTCTGGCAAAGCATCCTTTGGACGCACTAAGGAAGGACTATAATGAGTCAGCCATAATTCACCTACTTTGGCTTCTCTTGCAATTTGAGCTGCTTCTGCAAAAGTCATATGCTTATACTCTGAAGCTCTCGATTTTTTTTCTACTTCACTATACATTCCTTCACATATTAATAAATCGGCATTTTTTGCATATTTCACAAGAGCTGTCGTTGGTCTTGTATCTGTACAATAAGTTACTTTAATTCCTTTCCGCTCTGGTCCTAATACCATATCTGGGGTATATATGATTCCTTCTGTTTCTATAATTTCCCCTCTTTGTAATCGATTCCAAAATTGCAATGGAATATTTAGTGCCTGAGCTTTTTCTGCATAAAACTTTCCACCACGACGAATCGAAAGAGAATATCCATAACAAATTACGTTATGATTTACTCGAAACATATCAATTTGATAACCACAAAGTTCTAAACTTTGTTCTGCTTCTGTTACTTCAATAAAATTCAATGAAAAAGGCAACTCTGGTGCAATAACTCTTAATGCTGAAACAACTCTTTCTAATCCTTTTGGTCCAACTAAAGTCACTGGTTCTTTTCGTTCTGCATTTCCCATAGATAACAATAATCCAGGTAAACCGCTAATATGGTCTCCATGATAATGTGTAAAACAAATAACATCAATATCATGACAACTCCAGCCATTCTCTTTCAATGCAATTTGAGTACCTTCTCCACAATCAATCAATAATCCTTTTCCATTATATCTTGTCATCAACGCTGTTAACCAACGTCCTGGTAATGGCATCATTCCACCCGTACCAAGCAAACATATATCTAACATATTTTTTCCTCACTCTTTATTTCTTCTAGCTTTTAGATATTCTTGTTGTCTAGCGTTTTTTCTTCTAAAAGAGTACCCTAAATATTAGTAATTCGATTCGCTACTTATTCTATTTTTATTACTCTAATAATAATAATAAACAAGAGCGAATCGACTTACAAATATTCTTTTAGGAAAGAACTTCTGTCCGTTCTTCCATGAAAGGTGGAATTTTAAAACTCAAAATCCACTTATCATAACAGTTTTCACATACAATAATATGATGCCGTTGCATATCTTTATTGGAAAAGTATCCCCAATCCTTAACGATATCCAATACATCCTCCTTTTGTATTCCATTTACTGTTACAATTTCCTTCCCACAACAATTACATTTCAACCGTTCCACTGTTCTTCCTCCACTCTTCCTAACCGTACAAGAGTATTATAAAGAATTAAAAAGCTTCTGCCAATGGAACTTACTCCCAAAAAACGCTACAATATTTTATGCATTAACACTGCATTCTCTTTTGGTAATTCATAAAAATTCCGACGTATACCATCTTCCTCAAAACCAAGTAAAGTATATAAACTTCTAGCCGCCTGATTACTCTGACGAACCTCTAAATAAAGAATGGTAATTCCAAGCTTTTTTGCTTCTTCCTCTAAAAAATGTAACATTTGTTTCCCAATTCCTTGGTTTCTAGCAGATACTTTTACACAAACATTTGGAATTTCTGCTTCTTCTAAAACGAATATAAATCCACAGTACCCTAAAATTTCTCCATTTTGTTCTGCTACAAAATAACGATAATTTTCCATTTCTAACGTATGTTGAAACGCTTGTAAACTCCATGGCATAGAAAAACTTTCTGATTCTATTGCTGCTACTTGTTCACAATCTTCTAACTTCATACGACGCACAACAACCATATATGCTCCTTTATTCTGCCTTATTTTGCTGTTTTTCTTTTAGTTCTCTCTCCGCTTGAGACAAACGAAGATAATCTGGCTCATGTTCTGCTGCCGTTTGGATTCTTCCTGCTTTGTATAATTCTATTGCACGAACAGCTAATGCTCCTGCTCGTTGTTTAGAACAATGAATAGGTGCAAATGAAAATGGCACAGTTGTTTTTTCTGTAAGAACAGAAGAAAATACTTCCACACCATCTCCAAGATAAACAACAGGCTGTCCTAACTGATTTACTTTCTCAATAATTTCCTCTATTAAAACAGCCATTTGGTCTTCGACAATCTCAAATCCATTTTTATTATATCGATACAAGCCCGTATATACTTGATTTCTTTTCGCATCCATCAATGGACAAAGAATTCCCTCTACACCATAAAGATTTGCTGCGATTCCTTGTGTCGTTGGCACTGGAATAATTGGCTTATTTAAGGCAAGACCTAATCCTTTTGCTGTCGCAGAACCAATGCGAAGCCCTGTAAAGGAGCCCGGTCCTGCACTAACGGCAATGGCATCTATTTCTTTTAATTCTATTCCAAGCATAGAAACAATTTCTTCTACCATTGGAAGTAATGTCTGTGAATGCGTCTTTTTAAAATTTACAGTATATTCTGCTAATAATGCTGTTTCTGTTGCAATAGCAGCAGATGCTACTAAACCTGAACTTTCTATTGCTAATAGTTTCATATAATTCACCTTTTCTTTTTATATAACAATTCAGCCATATGCCAAATTTATTTATCCTTTAGCTTATGGCTGAACTATTCTTATATTATTCCATTTCAATTCTACGATAATCAAATCCTTTAGAAAAATCTTTTTCTATTCGAATTTTTTTACAATGACTTGGTAATATTTCCCGAATCAATTCTGCCCATTCAATAAAACAAATACCTTCTCCATAAAAATAATCCTCATATCCGATTTCTTCCATTTCTTCCACATCTTCAATTCGGTAGACATCAAAATGATAGAACGGCAAATTTCCTTCTTCGTAAATTTGCATAATCGTAAATGTTGGACTATTTACAGGTTCTTTAATTCCAAGTCCTTTGGCAAAGCCCTTTGTAAATACTGTCTTTCCAACCCCAAGGTCACCAGATAAACAATACACATCCCCTGCTTTTGCCTGTTTTGCAAGTGTTTTTGCAATCTCGAAAGTTTCCTTTTCAGAAAAACTTTCCCATATTTCTTTCTTCTTTTCCAACATAACTTCCTCTGTCTCTGTATACACAGAAATTTTATTTTAAATTTTTAGCTACTTCTGGAGCTCCTATACGAATAAACTCCTTAATTTGTGCTAAATGTTCCTTACAATCTTTTTTAGGGAGAACCGTAGCATTGGATGCACCAAGATACAATACCATTGTTTTCTTTGTTTCACGAAGCAACAATACATCCTCCCAAGAAGCAAAAGCCTGTTCTGTTCCTTGAGCAACCTGAAATCCTTTTTCATCAAATGTATATTCTAATGGCTTTTGAAACATTGGAACTTTTTTTACTTGACGCACTGCTTTATAATATAACAATACTGGATTGATAATGGTAAATAAACTAGCAAGCACAAGTAATGCTATGGTAGCTATCGTATTTCCTTTGCCAAATCCACAAAGTAATGCTATCAATGCTATCAAACTAAATCCGTAATTGACAATACCCATAAACCCATGATAGGAATGCCAATACAAAAAGTCAAACATAGCACTTGGAGTCATTTGTATGGTAAGAGAAACATTTTTCTCCATCTAGTATTTTCTCCTTTCCTTCAAAATAAGTTTCTTCTTCATTATAACAAAAGTTGAAAGAATTACAAGAATTATCCTTTTAAAATCTTACTAATTGGTTTATAAATTAACATTGTAATGATAGAAACTACACTACATTTTATAATATTGAGTGGTGCTGTAGCAAAAATAACAAATGTAAATAAGCTATTTATCATACTATTTACTGCACTACCCATTGCAATTAATGCTTCAATATCCATATGAAATGCCTTGCTATATGCTGGCAATAATAAGTACGCATTTAAAAGACAACCTGCTACCGTGCAAGTAACAATCCCAAGAATTAAACCAAATATCGCATTCTTTTTTGTTTTCTTAAAATAATAGACAATGGATGCTGGGACTACAAACGAACATCCAATTAAAAAATTTGCAAATTCCCCAACAAATGCCGTTGTCGTCCCATCCATTAATAAATTTAACATTACTTTAATAAATTCTATCAGTACTCCTGCCACTGGTCCTAACGTAAATGCACCAATAATAATTGGTAATTCACTCGCATCAATCTTATAAAATGGTGGTAAAAACGGCAACGGAAACTCAAACAGCATCAATACAACAGAAATAGCAGATAACATAGCAATAATAACCATACTCCTTGTTCTCTGCATTTGCTTTGTTTTCTCTAGACCATTTCGTTTATCTGCTACTATTTCTGCCCCCTTTGCAAGAAGAATTAGTATTGCTACTATAGCAACACTGAGAAAAAGAAATCCAATAGTTGTTTCATTTTCCATACATTCACTTTCCATCCTTTCTACTGATTTCTTCAAGGGCATTGGAAAGAAAATATCCCGAAGCAATACATACTTCGGGATAATATATTACATAATTTTTGCTATAAGTAATAAAAATTCTGTACTACTAATACAAGGATAGTAGTATAAATCCCTTTCTTACACATACCTATAGCTTTGTTCCTCTCTCATCCAGACTCTACTGTCGGTAACGGAATTCGCTTTGCTTCACCGTTTCAACAAAAAACACCTTTTTGCTCGCGGACTGTACCGCCGGTCGGGAATTACACCCTGCCCCGAAGAATATTTTATATTATGTGAATAATTATAACGCTTTGAATAGATTTATGCAAGTTGTATTTTAACCGAATCAAAAGCTTGAAAAAAGGAGCACGAAAATTCGCACTCCTTCTTGTTCTCAATTCCGTATAACAATATAACTTATTTCTGTATAAACTCAACATTTATATATTAGAAAAAGGTACACTGAACACTTTCTTGATTAGCACTTTGTTACGTTTGTTGCCTGAGGTCCTTTTGCACCTTCAACGATTTCGAATTCTACTTCCTGACCTTCTTCTAAGGATTTGAAGCCTTCCATGTTAAGACCAGAGTAATGTACGAATACATCATTTCCTGCCTTATCCTGAATGAAACCGAATCCCTTCTGGTTGTTGAACCACTTAACTGTACCCTTATGCATGTGTATTTCCTCCGAAATAAAAAATAATCTGGTATGACTGAGCCATTTGTACTACAACCACACTGAGAGTATGATAACATTCTTTGCCAGAAATGTCAAACAAAATTTAGTCAATTCTACTTTTTTATATTATTATTGTTACGGTTCACAGTATCTAGTAAGAGAACTACTATAGCAACTGATAATGTGTGAACCTTAACTATAATGCAAATACAAACTTTTTGCTACATCTGTAGAATTTTATTGGCAAACTATTAAAAAAATGTTATAATTAATACATCTAACAATCAACAATCTCTTGAGGAGGTGCATTACATGAGTAATTTTTGGGACACTAGTGTTTGGGGCGAAATCAATGTAATCGCCGTATTGTTACTTAGTTTATTTGCAGCAAGTTTATTAAAAAAGGGAATTCGATTTTTAAAAGAATCTCTAATTCCAACTGCCGTACTTGCTGGTGGTATTCTACTTATCATTTCTGCTATTTATAAACTATTTAGTGGTCATGGTATGTTTGTTGCTTCATTTTTTGGCAAAAATGGAGTTTCAATTTTAGAAATTATTACATACCATGCATTAGCACTTGGTTTTATTTCTTCCACTTTTGAAAGTTCCGATGAAAAACGTTCCAAAACTAGACAAATTGAAATTTTTAATACAGGTATTACTACTGTTTCAACTTATCTAGTACAAGCAATGATTGGACTTGGAGTTACTCTAATCGCATCTAAATTTATTGCTGATTTTTTTCCTGCGGCAGGAATCATTCTTCCATTTGGATATGGACAAGGAACTGGACAAGCGATGAATTATGGAACTATTTATGAAACCGAATACGGATTTATAGGTGGCAAAAGTTTTGGTTTAACGGTTGCTGCTGCTGGATTTATTAGTGCGAGTATTGGTGGAGTTTTACATTTATCTTGGTTAAAGAGAAAAAAGAATTTAGTAAAACAAGATGCTGGAACAATGAAAACAGCAATGGAACGTCCTTTTAGACAAGATGAAATTCCTTTGTTTGAAAATATGGATACTCTTAGCGTTCAAATTGCTTTTATTATTGGAAATTATTTTATTACTTATATTATTATATATATTTTAGGTGAATTAATTCCAGGATTAAAATCTGTTATTTATGGATTTAACTTCTTAATCGGTGTTTTAGTTACAACTGGTGTAAAAAAATTATTAAAAACATTAGAAGAAAAAAATATTTTGAAAAAACATTATGTAAATGAATTTTTAATGATTCGTATCAGAAATTTCTTTTATGATATTATGGTGGTAGCAGGTATTTCTGCTATCCATTTAAGTACTTTAGGAAAATATATTGTTGTGCTTATTATTATCTGTGTTTTAGGAGCAATTGCAACCTTTGCCTATAATCGAATTGTTGCCAAAACTCTTTTTAAAGACTATGCAGAAGAACAATTTATCGCTATGTATGGAATGCTCACAGGAACAGCTAGTACAGGTATTATTTTACTTCGTGAAATTGATGTGAATTTCAAAACACCTGTTTCTGACAACCTTGTTTTTCAGAACTTTCCAGCAATTATTTTTGGATTTCCACTTATGATAATTGCAGCATCAGCACCTGAATTTCCCGAACAGGCTTTTTTCATTGTAGTTGTATTTTTTATCGTTTTAAATATTATTTTATTCCGTTCTAAAATTTTCAAACGATATAAACATAAATCATAATAACAAACTAAGGGGCAATCGGAAAATAGAACTAATATAGGCAAAGCTCTTGGTTCATTTGATATCTGATAAGGACCGTAAAGAAACGGCAGTCCTTGGCGAGGTTTTTTCGAGCCTAGTACTGTTCCGTTTCGTCCCGAGCGAAAGCGTGTCCTAGAAGATATCAAATAAACCAAGGCTTTTATTTATTTTCCGATTGCCCCTTACTAATTACTGCTCTTCTTTTACAATATCAATTCCTAATTCTTCCAACTGTTTTGCATCTACTACATTTGGAGCTTCTGTCATCAAACAAGAAGCATCTTTTACTTTAGGGAACGCAATTACATCACGAATACTATCTACTTTTGCCATAAGCATAATTAAACGGTCTAACCCATATGCCAATCCTGCGTGTGGTGGAACACCATATTTAAATGCATTTAAAAGGAAACCAAAGCGTTCATAAGCTTCGTCCATTGTAAATCCAAGTACGCTAAACATCTTTTCCTGAACATCACTTTGGAAAATACGCACAGAACCACCACCGATTTCGCATCCATTTAATACAATATCATATGCTTTTGCACGAACTTTACCTGGGTCTGTATCTAGTAATGGTAAATCTTCGTCCATTGGCATTGTAAATGGATGATGTTTTGCTACATAACGATTTTCTTCTTCAGAGTATTCTAATAATGGGAACTCTGTTACCCATAAGAAACTATATTCGCCCTTATCTAAAATTCCAAGATTTTTTGCAATTTCTAAACGTAAGTTACCAAGTACGTCCCAAACAACACTGTTTTTATCTGCTGCAAATAATAGCAAGTCACCTGGTTTACCATTCATTGCTTCTACGAGTGCTTTTAATTCTTCTTCTGTCATAAACTTTGCAAAAGAGGATTTATAATTTCCTTCTGCATCAATCGCAAGATAAGCTAATCCCTTTGCACCATAGGTCTTTGCCACTTCAACCAATGCATCAATTTTCTTTCTTGGCATTGCACCCTGTCCTTCGGCATTAATACCACGTACGGAGCCACCATTTGCTAATGCACCTGTAAATACAGAAAATCCGCAATTCTTTACAACCTC
Source organism: uncultured Lachnospiraceae bacterium (assembly GCA_937891165.1). Taxonomy (GTDB): domain Bacteria; phylum Bacillota; class Clostridia; order Lachnospirales; family Lachnospiraceae; genus SIG299. Next base: position 10,387 of record CALAEX010000194.1, read on the forward strand.
AGAAACATCTTTTAATTCCATACCAAAACGATTGTCTGGTTTATCTGAACCATAGCGGTCCATTGCTTCCTGCCAAGTAATTCTTTCTATTGGAAGCTTCACTTCTACACCAATTTCAGCAAACATTCTCTGAATCAAACGCTCATTGACAGAAATAACATCATCTACATCCACAAAAGATAATTCCATATCGATTTGGGTAAATTCTGGTTGTCTGTCTGCACGTAAGTCTTCATCTCTAAAACACTTTACAATCTGGAAGTAACGGTCATAACCAGAACACATTAAAAGCTGTTTAAATAACTGTGGAGACTGTGGTAGGGCATAAAAATTACCAGGATGTACACGGCTTGGCACCAGATAATCTCTTGCTCCTTCTGGTGTACTCTTA
>CALAEX010000195.1 GCA_937891165.1 uncultured Lachnospiraceae bacterium
CTGATATTAAGAAACTTCTTCTTTTATATCCATCTTGGCCATATTTTATTTGATTTAATATTTCTTTTTCAATCATATGTTGCAGTCTATTTTTATCGTTAAGATACTTATTTACTTCTTTTTCTACAGTATTCTTTACAACTTCTAATACCATTCCTCTAACTTCCTCTTTTGTTAAACCTAAATAATTATGAATATAATTTTTAATGTCTTTGTAGTTTTCTATTTTAAAGTTTGTCTTTGTCATCTACATCACCAACCTTGATACAAGAGCAAAGTGTAAAACCTGCAAAACTTCCAACTGCAAGACCTAGTAAAAATATCCAAAACATAATCATTCTCCTTTTCATTTTAGGCAACGCCTAAATTTATACAACAATTATATCACAGAGGTTTTTGTTTGTAAATATTTCCTAAATTTATAATACCAGCACTATCCAAACAACAAGGAATAACTCTGCCATCACATAAAATACCAAAATGGTCCTTTAATCCATAGCAGAATACTTCGCTTCCTTTTTCTTCCTTCGCCAAATCTGGCCATTCAAAACGTTCTCCATATTCTAAATGTAATTTCGGACGTATTCTTGCACCTCTACTACCAAACTTCCATGGCTCTTCAAAATAATCTTCTAACTGTTTTCTTATATCTATATTTCGACCTTCATCAAAGCCACGATTCCATAACCGCAAAATCGTTAAAATATTTTGTTTACTAGCCATATCTGCAAAACGAATACATTCTGAAATATAATTCTCATATTCTTCTTTTGTTCCTTGTTCAAAACTATGCACCGAAATATTTACTTTATAAACACCCGAATGTAATAATTCTTGTCCTTTTTTTCTAAGTAACGTTCCATTTGTTGTGATTGCAACCAAAAATCCCTGTTCTGTAGCATACCGAATAAAATCTATCAATAACGGGTGTATCAAAGGTTCTCCCATCACATGAAGATACAAATACTTTGTGACACCTTTTAATTTGTTCACAATGATTTGAAACTCTTCCATAGATAAACGCCTTGGTAAACGATTTGTACCAGGACAGAAACTACAGCTTCGATTGCACTGATTTGTAATTTCTACATATACTTTGGAATACATGATTCCATTCCCCTTACTTGATATCCTCAATCTGCCAATCAATTGGCTCTAATCCATGTTGCTTTAAAAATTCATTCGTCTGACTAAAATGCTTACAACCAAAAAATCCACGATATGCAGACAATGGACTTGGATGTGGAGCTTGTAATATCAAATGATTTGGATTATTCAACATATTCTTTTTCATTTGTGCTGGTCTGCCCCACAATAAAAATACGATTGGCTCATTTTTCTCATTCAAACTACGAATAACTGCATCCGTAAACTGTTCCCAACCTTTTCCTTGGTGAGAATTCGCTTGATGTGCTCTTACCGTAAGCACTGTATTTAGTAAAAGCACTCCTTGCTCTGCCCATTTTACTAAATAACCATTATTTGGTATTTTGCATCCTAAATCATCTTTTAATTCTTGATATATATTTTGTAAGGAAGGTGGCACTTCTGTTCCTGGTTGTACTGAAAAACAAAGCCCATGTGCCTGTCCGACATTGTGATAAGGGTCTTGACCAATAATCACAACTTTTACTTTAGATAATGGGGTTAAATGAAATGCATTAAAAATATCTTCTGATGGAGGAAATACCACATAGCTACTATACTCTTGTTTTACAAACTGATACAAATCCTTATAGTAATCCTTTTTAAATTCCTCTTTCATAGCATTCATCCAATCATTTGTAAGCATTCCCATATATTTTCTCCTTTAGTTATAATCTAACACTAATACCCTCATTTCTTAGATAGTTCTTTACCTCTTTAATTTCTAACTCTTTATAATGAAAAAGAGAAGCAGCCAATGCAGCATCCGCCTTTCCTATCGTTAATGCTTCTTTAAAATGAGATAAATTACCTGCACCACCAGAGGCAATAACTGGAATTTTTACAAGTTCAGAAATTTGACTTGTCAATTCAATATCATATCCATCTTTTGTACCATCTTTGTCCATACTTGTAACTAAAAGTTCACCTGCACCAAGTTCATAAGCTTTTTTTGCCCACTCTAGTGCATCTATGCCCATATCTACTCTGCCACCATTTTTGTAAATATTCCATCCAGAACCATCTGCTCTTCTCTTTGCATCAATGGCAACAACAACACATTGACTTCCAAATTTATCAGCTGCACGACTAATTAACTCTGGATTTAAAATGGCAGCAGTATTCACTGCTACTTTATCCGCACCCTCTCGTAAAATATCTCGAAAATCCTCTACAGTACGAATACCACCACCTACCGTAAATGGAATAAATACTTTTTCTGCCACTTTACGAACTAATTCTGTTTTTATATTTCTAGCATCTGAAGAAGCAGTAATATCTAAAAATACTAATTCATCTGCACCTGCTCTATCATAGGCTGCACCTATTTCAACAGGGTCACCCGCATCTTTTAAATTTACAAAATTAACACCTTTTACCACTCTCCCATTATGGACATCCAAACATGGGATAATTCTCTTTGTAAACATACTTTGCCTCCATCCTATTTCCTATTTATAAAGTAGCAAAATTTTTGAGCAATTTTAAACCAATTTCTCCACTTTTTTCTGGATGAAATTGACATGCAAAAATATGCTCTTTCTCTACTGCGGCATGAATATTAACTACATAATCGGTTGTTGCCGCAACAATTGGCTCTTCTGCTGATAAATAATAAGAATGAACAAAATATACAAAAGAATCCTGTGGAATATCTTGAAATAATTTTGACTCTGGACTAATAGTTAAAGAATTCCATCCAATATGAGGTACTTTAAATCCTTCTTTATCTGGTATTCTCTTTATTGTTCCTTTTAAAAGAGAAAGACCACGTACTCCTGGAGATTCTTCACTCGCCTCAAATAAAAGCTGTAAACCTAAACAAATCCCAAGCAGTGGTATTTTTCTTTGCACGGCCTCTCTGATTACATCAGAAAGACCGCTTGCATTCAATTTTTCCATTGCTTCACCAAAAGCACCTACTCCTGGTAAAATAATTTTATCTGCTCTTAATATCTCTTGTGCATCGGAAGTAACCATTGCTTCTTCTCCAAGAAAAAGCAACGCCTTCTCCACACTCTTTAAATTTCCTGCATCATAATCAATTATCGCAATCATTTCTTGCTCTACTCCTTAGTTAATTTAAGCTCTCTTACAATCTCATAAATTGTAAGACTATATTCCTTAGAAGCTTCTTCACTGCCCATCGCTTGTTCTAATTGACTGCGAAGTACCTCTGCTTCGTCCTCGGATACATGAAATGTGTTCTCTAACTCTTTTAAAATTTGTCTTCTGACAAAATCCAAATCTCTATCAATTCCCAAAGGAATTGCATTTTCATAATATTTTCCATAACGATAAATTCCTTGTAACAAAGAATGTAATGCAGACTCATATTCTTCCAAAACCATATAATTATTATAAGAATTTAATTCTTTGTTTACAAACATTACCGTCATAATTTTATCATTTAATTCTTGGTCTTCTGGCTTTACTTCTAAACCATAAATTTGCTCATACGCATCATTATAATAACTGACATCATTATCCAAAGCAAGATTAAAACTTTTTTCTGCATTATTCACACTAACAGAATAACTAAAGAAATCACTACCAAAAGCAATACCAACGGCACAAATAGCAAACAACACAAAAACAACGGTTGTTCCAACACGATTAATTCTTGTTTCTTGTACTTCTTCTAATATTTGCTTTGCTTCTTCTAATTTCTTTGCCTTTTGTGCTTCCTTCTCTAGTGCTTTTTCTTGTGCTTTCCGTTCTTTTTCTTGCTTCTTAGCTTCTTTTTGCTGTTCCTTTGCAGTCTTTTTCGCATCAGCAGCTTGCTTTTTCTCTTCTGCTTTCTTTTGCTTTGCCTCAGCAATTTCTTCCTTTGTTGGTTCTGGCTTTATTTTAGAAGGGTCAATCGGCACATTACCAAAAATACGCTGAAAGAAAGGCTGTTTATTTTGTTTCTGTTTCTTTTTCTTCTTCTTTTTCTTTTCTGGTTCGTCTTCTAAACTACCAGCAAGCATAGCACCTAAACTAGAATCCATGTTACTTTCTGCTTTTTCTTTCTGTTCTGCTTCTTCTAAATCTTGAAGAAGGTCATCTAACTCAACAAAATTCAATTCATTTACTAAGTCAGAATCTATTGCTCCTGTATTTTCTATACTAGTAGTTGGCGTTGATGCAACTTCTGGTGTCGTGATGTTATCCAAAGGTATATTTTGTACGGATAAATCATCCAGTTCTGACAACATAAAATTCATACCATCCGCTGGTGTGCCATCTGGCAATACGAAATCCAAAGTATCTAAAGATTCTATTTGCTTCAAATCTAATTCTTCTGTTGTATCTTCTGCTGCCATAGTCTCTACTGCTTCTGTTAAATCCGCTACCTCTGAAATATCCTCTATATTTACTATTGGTGTTTCTTGTATTTCTTGTGATAAACTATTCGTTTTGGAAAATTCTTTTGACAACAATGCATCAAAATCAAAGTCATCCGAACCATCTAAAATATCATAATCATTTTCTGTTCCATCCTCAGATTCAAAAAAGTCATCATAAGAAACTTCTTTTCCTTTTGTATTACTTTTACTTTGTCCGCAATTCGGACAGTATTCCAAATCTTCCTCTATTTCTGCCCCGCAATGCTTACAAACTACCATCTTGTCCCTCATTCCTGCTTATTTCCCACAACTTTTATATGGAAAAGCTGTAAGTTTCGCTATTATTAAAAAACTATTTTAAAATCAAACGGTCAATTTCACCTACTAATGTACCAATTTCTGGCTTTGTAATTTGTGCATCCGCACCTAATGATTTTCCTTTTCTCATCATTTCATCAGAAATCATTGAAGAAAAGATAATTACTGGTAAAAATGAAGTTTTTGAAGAACTCTTAATCAACTTTGTCAAATGATGACCATCCATTCTTGGCATTTCGATATCTGTAATGACTAATTTTACCTTTTTCTCTAAGACACCTGCTGCTACAAATTCATTGATTTTATCCCAGGCTTCCTGTCCATCCATATTTACAATCAAATTGCTATATCCTGCGGTCTTCAAACAATCTTGAATCAAATGAGATAATAATGGAGAATCTTCTGCAATTAAAATTGGCAAATCACTACGTTCTCTTTCTCCAAGCTCTTTTACTGCTTCTACACGCAATGTTGTTTCTGGACTAATATCTGCAATAATTTTTTCAAAATCAAGTAGAATAATCAAACGACCATTTAACTTAATAATACCTGTCGCTACACCATCACCTTTTGCACTGATAGTTACATCTGGTTTTAAAATATCAGCCCAAGAAACTCTATGAATTCCAACAACAGAATGTACATGGAACGCTGCATTTGTATGATTAAAGTAAGTTACTACATATAAATCAGTTGCTTCATTTTTAGATTCTCTTAAATTGAGTACCTTTGCCAAATTAATACTTGTAATAATTTCCTCTCTTGGCATAAAAATACCCTCAATACTAGGGTCTGAATTTGGTACTGGAACAGCTTTGGTATATGGCAGAATTTCACGTATCTTTGCAACATTGATACCATAATGGTTTTCTCCTACCATAAATTCAAGAATTTCTAACTCATTCGTTCCGCTTTCTAATAAAATACCTGTATCCATATGTACTTCCTCCATGATTATTATTATAATGCTTTAATCTTATTATAGTATAAGTTCATCCATAATTCAAATCTTATTTCATTTTTATAAAAACAACATTGTCTGCATTATTTTTCAAAATCAAATTTATGGTATCCATATCTTGTTTTTTCACTTCAAAAATAAGAACTGCTGACTTTGTTTGTTTTGCCGGAACTGTAATTGGCATATATTGCAAATTATTTTCTAACATAGAAAGTGCTGCTCTATATCTATTATCTACATTAATTGCTAATATACAAGATAAATTTTTATTAGAAGCATCAAATACTAATTCTTCCTCTGTTTGATTTTCAATTTGAAATTGTGCAACTACATACTGATTTCCTTCTTCTGCTTCCATATTTAAATACTCATTATTAACAATGGAATCTTGTAGCACATATCCTTGATAACTTAACTGAAAACCTTCTTGTCCTATCAACTGAGTCAATTGCTCTATCGTTTCCTTGGAATCACCTGGAAGTGGTGTTATCGTTGGTAATTCGCCTTGCCCTTGTGAAGTTGAGCCACTTTGATTATTCACTATGGAAGTTGGTGTTGGAACTGGTGTTGCCGTTGGTGTTGGAGTTAATAATTCTTCCATCACTGTTTTTGATAATAATGCTGAAGTATAAATAGAATCATCATTTTCTAACAATACTCCTGCTGCATATTCTGCCACAGCATTCATTTCTTTATCTGTCAAAGGCACTTCCTGCAAACAACCACACAGCATTCCCATCATCAGAGATACTCCCACTATTTGTATTTTTTTTCTCAAAAGAAATACCCCCTGTTTTTAATTTTTTGACTATATTATTTTTATTATAACACTTCTAGGAACATTCGACAATATTTCTCAAAAAAATTTTTTAACCATCTAATTCAAACCAAAATTCTACACCATTCGTATGATTGATAACTCCATACGGTTTATTATGAGACTCCATAATCGCCTTTACAATAGAAAGTCCAATACCACTCCCACCATATTCTCGTGTTCTTGCTTTATCTACTTTATAAAATTTAATCCATATTTTTTCAATATCTTCTTCTGGAATAGGGTGACCCGTATTAAATATAGAAAACCGAACAACACTTTCCTCTTTTATAATCTGAATAGCGACTACTTTCTCATTTTGTGCATGATGAATGGCATTAGTTAAATAGTTTGTTACTACTTCTTCTATCATATATTCATCAGCCCAAACATCAATCGGTTCTAACTGCTGAAATAACAATTGTATCTCATTTTGTTTTATTAAAATATCCGAAGATTCTAATACTGAACGCACTAAAGCAACAATATCAAATCGTTCTAACTCTACCATATTGTTACCAAATTCAATTTGATTTAATGTTAACAATTTTTTTACCATTTTATTCATTTTAGATGCTTCATCAATAATAACATCACAATAAAATTCTCTACTTTCTAAATCTTCTGTAATATTATCCTTCAAACCTTCTGCATATCCTTGAATCAACGCAATCGGTGTTTTTAACTCATGTGTTACATTCGATAAAAATTCTTTTCTCATTTCATCTATTTGCACCTTTTGTTCAATGTCTGTTTGTAATTGATTATTAGCACTTTTTAAATCAGAAATTGTTTTCTCTAATTTCTCTGAAAGCACATTAATACTTTGACCTAATTCTCCTATTTCATCTTTTGTTTTTACAGGATATTTGACACCAAAATCTAAATGACTCATTTTTGTTGCAATTTTAGATAATTCTTCTAATGGACGCACAACAGAACGCGTTGCAAAAAATAAAATAATAGAAACTAATACAGCCACAATAATACCTGCATATGCAAGAAAGGTATTTGCAATATTTACATTTGCTTGCAAACTCTCTATATTCGTTCGAAGCAACATAAAATTTCCATTTTCTATATTCACTTGAAACAATTCAATAAAATTAGAATTCGTACGTTTATCATAAATTTCATATATATCATATAAATTATCCACTGTTTTTATTTTATGATAAGAATTATAAGTAGAATTTGTTCCAGGATAAATATAAGACATCAATCTATCTACAACAAATAATATGTTATTTTCATTACTATTAGTTGTACTATAATAAACAGGTTCCCAATTTCTCATAATTAAAATCGTCAAATTATTTCTTGTTGCAATAATTTCCAATTCCAACAATGATTTTTCAGAAAACTGTATCAACTTTGATTCTGTATCTAATCTTTCTTCTATAATACTTCTATTTTCATCCTCCGTACGCAAAACAATCGAATCAATCGATTGATATGCATTATGAAGCATTTCTAACTTACTATACAAATAATAATCTTCCAAAAAGGTTCGATTTAATACCCAAGTAACTGAAATTGCCCCTATGACAGCAGCTAACATCAATAAAACCATCTTATATCGCCAAGACAACTTCATTCTTTTTTCCTCTCATTCTAACATCATCTACCTATGGCTCAAATTTATATCCCATTCCCCAAATGGTTTTAATATACTCTCCTTTTTCTCCCATTTTACTTCGGAGTTTTTTTACATGAGTATCAATCGTTCTAGCATCTCCAAAATAATCATAATTCCAAACATTATTTAAAATTTTTTCCCTAGAAAGAGCTACCCCTCTATTCTTAAGAAAATATTCCAATAGTTCAAATTCCTTCACACTTAAATCAATCGGGTTATCATCAATCTTGACCGAATGTGCCGACTTATCTAAACAAATACCACCAATTTCCATTGCTTCTTCTATCACAGCATTAGCACGACGTAAAATTGCTTCTACTCTAGCAACTAAAATCTTTGGAGAAAATGGTTTCGAAATATATTCATCTACACCAAGTTCAAATCCCGTCAATTCATCTCGTTCATCACTTTTTGCTGTTAACATAATAATTGGTACTTTAGAATATTGTCTAATCTCACGACAAACTTGCCAACCATCCATCTTTGGCATCATTACATCTAATATAATTAACCCTATTGTTTTATCTGAAAAGAAAATTTCTACAGCTTCCTCACCATTTTCAGCTTCTAATACAACATATCCTTTTTTTGCAAGGAAATCATGTACTAGCTTTCTCATTCTACTCTCATCATCTACAACTAATATTTTAATCTGCTCCATATTTCTTCTCCTGTTCTAAGTAACTTGTCTTTATCCTATTATTTTAGACAAAAAACTTAGTTCTATGCTATAACAAATTTATGAACATTTCGTGTCTTCTTTGTGAGTTTGCTGTGTTCTTATCATTCTAAATCTGATTCTACTTCTGGTTCTACAAATTCTGGGACTTTAATGCCTGCTTGTTCTAATTGGCGAAGATATTCTCCAAGGATATCTTCTTTCTTTTGTAATTCTTCCGCCCAAGAAGAATATTTATTCAATATATCTTCTTCATACCGAACCGCAAGTGGAGAACGTGCTCCTGTTAAGACAATCACAAACATTCCAACTACTAAAAAACTTAAGAAAAAACAAACGATTTTCCACCTCAACAATTCTTTTTTATTTTTTTCTAATAGAATTGCTTCTCTTGTTCTCTTCCTAACTTCTTGTCTCTTTTTTTCTTTTTTCTTTTCTTTTGGCAGGGGTACAGGACGAATCTGTTCTTCTTTAAACATACCACTGCTCACTAATATTTCCCTAATTTCTTCCAAAAATGCAATTCCTACCACTGTTTCCATCATATCTCTATCTAAAATACGATTATATAAATTCAAAAGCTGATTCAAATTAGTAAAGTCCGTTTTACTACGCAAATATTCAATTGCTTCTGCCTCTTTTTTAGCAGCAAGTAATTGTTTCTCATCATCAAAAGTATGCCCTTGAAATGTAAATTTATTTTCCATTTTATGTTCCTTTCATTTGTCAAAGCATCTTGTCGTAATTATAGCATAATTTCTCTGCTGAAACAACTCTGTACCACGCAAGACACACTTTTTTCATTTTTTTCACTGTAATCACAATTTATCAAAAAAAGAACCACCCTTCCGGATAGTTCTTTTTC
>CALAEX010000196.1 GCA_937891165.1 uncultured Lachnospiraceae bacterium
TTTGGTCTGTTTATTAAATATAGAAAACATCTGAAATCTTAACTAAATGACATTGTAGTGTGAACAGTAACTTACTATAATTTTAAAGAATCATTGTAAGTTGAATACGTTTCTTCGCTACATCTACACTCATTACCTTCACATCTACAACATCACCTACACTAACGGCTTCTAATGGATGTTTGATAAATTTCTTATTGGTAATCTGAGAAATATGAACTAAACCATCTTGATGTACACCAATATCTACAAATGCTCCAAAGTCAATCACATTACGAACCGTTCCTTTTAATACCATACCTTCTGTTAAATCTTTCATTTCCAACACATCGGTACGAAGAATTGGCTTTGGCATTTCTTCTCTAGGGTCACGTCCTGGTTTTTCTAACTCTTTTATAATATCTGTTAATGTCAATTCTCCAATACCAAGTTCTGCTGCCAATTGCTTTTTATCTAAAATCATAGCACTTAATTTGGATAAATCTTCTTTTGCTATTACTTCTTTCCCTTTTATCACTTGTTCTTTTTCTTGTATACTAGAAGTCTGCGGATTGTTTGCAAATGCATTAGCAAGTGCTTGACCAAACATAGAATTTTGATTTTTTACTTGGATTGTTTTTTGTTCTTTTTTCTTTTTTGGTTGCTTCTTTGCTATTTCTGCTTCTTTTTCTGCTTTCTTTCCCAATACAATTGCTTTTTTCTGATTTTCTTGTAATTCCTTAATATTTTCTACTGTAAATCCAAGCTTTGCTAACAATTCCGTTGTTGCTTTATAAGATTCTGGATGAACACTTGTCGCATCTAATGGATTTGTACCATCATTGATACGCAAAAATCCTGCACACTGCTCAAATGCCTTTGGACCAAGCTTAGATACCTTTAATAATTCCTGTCTAGAAGTAAATTTACCATTTGCCTCTCGATAAGCTACAATATTTTTCGCAATGCTCTTTGTAATACCAGAAACGTACTCTAACAAAGATGGAGAAGCCGTATTTAAATCTACACCTACTTTATTTACACAATCTTCTACTACACCACCTAACGTTTCTCCAAGTTTTTTCTGATTCATATCATGCTGATATTGACCAACACCAATTGCCTTTGGCTCAATTTTTACAAGTTCTGCCAATGGATCTTGCAATCTTCTTGCAATCGAAACGGCACTTCGTTGTGCTACATCATAGTCAGGAAATTCTTCAGTTGCTAACTTACTAGCAGAATAAACGGAAGCTCCTGCCTCATTTGTAATGATATATTTCGTTGGTACATTCATTTCCTTTAATAAATCTACAACAAATAATTCGGATTCTCTAGATGCCGTACCATTTCCAATCGAAATTAAAGTTACATGATATTTATTAATTAAATTGCGTACTATTTTTTTCGCTTCTTCTAATTTTCCTTGTGATGGAATCGTAGCATAGACAACCGCCGTATCTAATACTTTTCCTGTACTATCTACAACTGCCAATTTACAACCTGTTCTAAAGCCAGGGTCCCAACCAAGGACTATCTGGTCTACAATCGGTGGTTGCAGTAACAATTGTTCCAAATTCTTTCCAAAAACTTTAATTGCTCCTTCTTCTGCTTTTTCGGTCAACTCATTACGAATTTCACGTTCAATAGCAGGAGCAATTAAACGACGATAACTATCTACTATAGTAGCCTTTAATGCTTCTGTTGTATATACATTTTCTTTTACAATCACTTTTGTTTCTAAATAAATTAACAATTGTTCCTCTGGAGCTTGTACTTTTACGCTCAATACCTTTTCATTTTCTCCACGATTTAATGCAAGAATACGGTGTCCAGGTAAAGTAGATAATTTTTCATTAAAATTATAGTACATTTCATAAACGGATTCGATATCTTCTTGTTTTGCACTAGAAACAATGCCACCTTCTTTCATCGTGATTTCACGAATATAACCTCGATACTCTGCATTATCTGAAATTTTTTCTGCAATAATATCTAATGCACCAGCAATTGCTTCTTGTGCTGTTTTTACTTCTTTTTCCTCAGAAATATAGCTAACAGCACTCTCCGTCAATGGTTTATTTGTCTCTTGAGCTAAAATAAACTCTGCAAATGGTTCTAGTCCCTTTTCTTGAGCAATCGTAGCACGAGTTCTTCTCTTTGGACGATATGGACGATATAAGTCTTCCAACATAACCATTGTCGTAGCTGATTCAATCTGAACTTTCAGTTCTTCAGTTAATTTACCTTGCTCTTCAATACTACGTAATACTTGCTCTTTCTTTTCTTCTAACCCTCGAAGATAGGTAAGACGCTCATCTAACGTACGAAGTACCTCATCATTTAATGCTCCTGTTGCTTCTTTACGATAACGAGCAATAAACGGAATCGTATTGCCTTCATCAATCAAAGAAACAGCAGCTTCTACCTGTTCATAACGTACTCCAAGTTCTGTTGTCAATTGTTGTAAAATATCCATAGACTTCCTCCTTACTTTAGTTAAAATAAATATGAGGATGTTTAGCTCTTCTGCAACATCCCCACTTTTTATCATAACGTATGTTTCTTATTTTGCTGTAATATAGCCAAGTGCCTTTAACAATTCAGCTGTCAACACTGCACCACCTGCTGCACCACGTTTTGTATTATGAGATAAACCAACAAATTTATAATCATATACCGTATCTTCACGAAGACGACCTACAAAAATACCCATACCTTTTTCTTTGTCACGGTCTAAGTTTGCCTGTGGACGATTTTCTTCTTCAAAATAAGTAATAAACTGTTCTGGTGCACTAGGAAGATTTAATTCCTGTGGAAGACCCTTATATTCTTTCCATGCCTTTAAAATCTGCTCTTTGGATGGCTTATTCTTAAAGGAAACAAATACAGCCGCCGTATGACCATTACTTACTGGTACACGAATACACTGTGTTGTAATAATTGGACCTTCTGCTTTCTTAATCACACCATCTTCTACTTTACCAAAAATACGAAGTGGTTCTTGTTCACTCTTTTCTTCTTCTCCACCAATATATGGAATAATATTATCAATCATCTCTGGCCATTCTTCAAAAGTCTTTCCTGCACCAGAAATTGCCTGATAAGTCGTAGCTACTACTACTGTTGGCTCAAATTCTTTTAACGCAAACAACATTGGAGTGTAGCTTTGAATGGAACAGTTTGGCTTTGCTACTACAAATCCCTTTTGGGTACCAAGACGCTTTTTCTGGTCTTTAATTACTTCCAAATGCTCTGGATTTAATTCTGGCACTAACATAGGAACATCTGGTGTCCAACGATGTGCACTATTATTAGAAACAACTGGTGTTTCTGTCTTTGCATAAGCATCTTCGATTGCCTTAATTTCTTCTTTGCCCATATCTACTGCACTAAACACAAAGTCTACTTGAGAAGATACCTGTTCTACTTCATTTACATTTAATACAACCATCTTTTTTACAGCTTCTGGCATTGGACTTGTCATTTTCCAACGATTTCCTACTGCTTCCTCATAAGTTTTTCCAGCACTACGAGGACTTGCTGCTACTGCTACTACTTCAAACCAAGGATGATTCTCTAACAAAGAAATAAATCTTTGTCCTACCATACCAGTAGCCCCTAAAATTCCAACTCTTAATTTATTCATCGTTTCCTCCATATTTTTCATTAGAACATTTTCTGTGTTATATTACTCTTTTTATGTTAAAAAATCAACCTTTTTCTAAGGATTTTTACTTTAAACTTAAAGAGTGGCTGATAATCTCAAAACGTCCTCTCGATATTTGCTTAAAAGTTCCTCTAACTGTTCCATCGTTTCTACTTCATTGACCGCATTTCTCAATTTTGTCGCTTTTGGATAACCGCTGACATACCATGCGATATGTTTTCTCATTTCCCGAATCCCTGCATATTCTCCTACATAACCTGTGTGAATTTTTGCATGACGTAAAATCATGGCAATTACGGTGTCTAAATCAGGTTTTGGAAGTTTTGTGCCATCTTCTAAGTATGCTTTTATTTGTGAAAATAACCAAGGATTTCCTTGCACACCTCTGGCTATCATAATACCATCACAACCTGTTTCTTCTAACATACGAACGGCATCTTCCGGTGTAAAAATATCACCATTTCCAATCACTGGAATTTTCACAGATTCCTTCACCTGTCGGATAATGTCCCAATCTGCTTTTCCACTATAATACTGCTCTCTTGTTCGACCATGCACCGCAATCGCTGCTGCCCCTGCATCTTCTGCAATTTTTGCTACTAACGGAGCATTGGCATCCTCTGCTCCAAATCCTTTACGAATTTTAATTGTCACCGGCTTTTTCGTTGCTTTAACTACCGCAGAAACAATTTCTCCAATTTTTTTTGGTGTTTTCATTAAGGCAGACCCTTCTCCATTATTCACTACTTTTGGTACAGGACACCCCATATTGATATCTAAAATATCAAAATTTCTATCTTCTATCCTCTTTGCCATTTCACTAAGAATTGTAGCATCTTCCCCAAAAAGCTGTAAAGCCACTGGTCTTTCCTGCTCCTCCACACAAAGTAAGGCTTCTGTATTTTTATTATTGTACAAAATCCCCTTCGCACTTACCATTTCTGTATAAATCAAATCAGCTCCACACTCTTTACAAAGTGTCCGAAACGGCAAATCCGTCACACCCGCCATAGGTCCTAACGCTACAATCCCCGGAACTACCACATTCCCTATGTTCAATTCTTGTTTCATATTATGCTTTCTTTCCAGAGGTCTTTTCATAAATCATGCGTAAGCCTTCCATTGTCAGCATTGGATTATACACATCAATACTATCTGTACTATCTGCAATCAATTTTCCAAGTCCACCTGTAGCTATTACTTTTACACTATCTAATCCTGCTTCTTCCTTTATCTTACGAATAATATATTCTGTCTGTCCAATACAGCCATACACTAGCCCTGCCTGCATACTTGTAATCGTATCTTTTGCTAAAATCGAAGCTGGACGCTCAATTTCAATTTCTGGAAGTTTTGCTGTATCATTCCACAACGCATTTGCACTAATACGAATACCCGGACTTGTAATACCAGCAGTAAATGCTCCTTCCTTTGTAATTAAATCATATGTGGTCGCTGTACCAAAATCGACTACAATCACAGGACCACCATACAATGTATATGCTGCTACTGCATCTACAACACGGTCTGCTCCTACTTCTTTTGGATTTGGTGTATCAATTCGGATACCTGTCTTTGTTCCTTCCCCTACAATCATTGGAGTTAATTTCAAATATTTAATAATTCCACTTGTTAAAGAATACATAATTCCCGGAACTACCGAAGCAATAATAACATCTGCAATTTCTTTTTTATCTATTCCCTTATATTTTAATAAATCGCAAATCATAATTCCAAATTCATCTGAAGTTCTTGGTAATTTTGTTGTCATACGAAAAGTTACCGTAGATACTCCATTGTGAATGACCGCACAAGTAATATTTGTATTTCCGACATCAATTGCTAATAACATAACTTTTCCTCCTTTTTATCCTTCTGATGCCAACAGTTTTGCAGCATCCTCTTTTAAAAAGAAAATATGATAATATAATTCCAAAGATTCTAATAATTCTTTCTTTTCCTCTTGCAATTGCTTTACTTTTAATACACTTCCTATTTCATCATATAAAAAGTCATCTTCTTCTGCCTGCACTTGCATCATCAATGTACCATCTTCTTCAAAACAAAGGGTCAACACTCCACCCACATCTTCTGTAAACAAGACACACATAATTTGCAATTCTTCTTTAATTCCCTGCGGTAAAGCAGAAAAATCTTCGTTTAAATAATACTTTTGTTCGTAAGCATTACTTCCACAAAGTACAACCTGATTTTCATACATATCATTTCCCTCTCCTATCAAAATTATCACTATTTTACATCCATTCCACCTAAAATACAACTTCCTGAAATAATAACTCTTGGTACATTTGGATCTAAATAATTCGCATATGCTCGATTGACATCTACTCCGCCTAACACAGCAGTACAATCATCTGCAACTACACGCACATTTGGAGGTAAATAAATATCTACTCCACCAAGTATTGCTGTCACATTCAAGTAAACATCCCCTGTAATCACTGCATTCCGAAGGTCTAAATCAATTCCACCAAGTATGGTACAAACATCTCCTCCAGCAAATACTTCATTGTCTACACGAATATCTTTTCCACTTAAAATAGCAGAAATACTCAAATAACCACTCTTATTGCTACTTGAAGTATACGTTTTATGTACACCACTCGTTTCACTAGAAGAAAAAGAAATATCAATTTTAGGTGCTTTCTTAGAAAAAATTAAATTTCTACCAATTAAAAGAAACAAGACCGCAAGCATCATTGGCCAAAAATCAATATGAAATTTAAAGTTTTGTTCATTGATTAAAAAACAAATACCAACAATTAAACCAATCACATACCCTGTTTTATCTTGTCCCTTTTTCATAAATCCATACAAACATGGCAAAATAATAAACAATGTCCAAAATCCCGGGAAGAAAATAAAATCAAAAAAATCTAAAATTCCCACAGCACTACATGCTAATAAAAATCCTATCACAACAAAAATAATACCAATAAATACTTTACTTTCCTTTTTCATTTTGCTCTCCTTATACTAACACAACTATCATTCCAAGGAATAAAATCACTATTCCAAACAAAATCATCGATTGTCCCATATGTCTTTGATTTTTCTGTTGTAACAATCGATATCCATTAGAAATCGTCATTAAACCTCCTGAAAAAATTATTACATACATACTAATACAATTTCCTGTTTTTCCAAAAACAAGTAGGGCTGTTAGCATTAACAGCCCTAAAATCATATTGACAGTATTATTTACCATCTCTTTATTTTTAAAAAGTCGTTTTATTTTTTCTAACATAATTATCTTCCAAGAGTCGCAACCATAACTGCCTTAATGGTATGCATACGGTTCTCTGCTTCATCAAAAATAACATCTGCAAATCTATCAAAGACTTCTTCTGTAATTTCATTTCCCTTTACTGCTGGTAAACAATGCAGTACAATCGTAGAATCTTTACCTGTTTTAGCTAATAGTTCCGAATTTACCTGATATGGACGAAGGAGTGCTACACGTTCTGCCGCTTTATCTTCTTCTCCCATGGAACACCACACATCTGTATAAATCGCATCTGCATCTTTGACTGCCAAAATATCATCCGAAATTTCAATGACGCTACCAGATTCTTTTGCATATTCTTGACACTGTGCTACAAGTTCTTCCTTTGGCCACAGTTTCTTTGGTGCAAAAATCGTAAAGTTTACCCCTACTTTTGCAGAGCCAATCATTAAACTGTTTGCCATATTGTTACGTCCATCTCCAGCATATACAAGCTTTAACCCTTTTAACTGACCAAACTGCTCAATTAAAGTTAAAAAGTCTGCTAAAATCTGTGTTGGATGAGAATCATCCGTCAAACCATTCCACACAGGAACTCCACTATATTTTGCTAACTTTTCTACAGTTTCCTGACTAAAACCACGGAATTCGATTCCATCAAACATACGACCTAATACTCTTGCAGTATCTTCTACACTTTCTTTATGACCAAGCTGAATATCTTCTCTGCCTAAATATTCTGGATGACCACCTTCATCTAAACAGCCAATCGTAAAAGCAGACCTTGTTCTAGTAGATGGTTTTTCAAAAATCAAGGCAATATTTTTTCCTTTTAAGCTATCCCCAGTAATGCCTTGTTTTTTCTTTGCTTTTAAATCTGCTGCTAAATCAAGTAATCCCATAATTTCTTCTGGTGTAAAATCCTTTAATGTTAGAAAGGAACGTCCCTTTAAATTCATATTTTTTTCCTACCTTACTTATTTTCTTTTTCTGTCGCAACTTCTGTTACTGCTTTTGCCAGACCTGCAATCCCCTGAATTTCTGATGGAATAATAATCTTTGTCGCTTTACCATCTGCTGCCTTTGCAAATGCTTCTAAACTCTTTAATTGAAG
The DNA here is from genome assembly GCA_937891165.1 of uncultured Lachnospiraceae bacterium. Lineage (GTDB taxonomy): Bacteria > Bacillota > Clostridia > Lachnospirales > Lachnospiraceae > SIG299. Next base: position 8,011 of record CALAEX010000196.1, read on the forward strand.
TACTCCTTGCGTTGGACTTGCTTCATTTAAATACTGAATACCATCTGCATTTGCCTGCTGAACGGCACGAATTGCATTCGCTTGACCTTCTGCTTCACGAATCATTGCCTCTTTTTTCGCTTCTGCACGAAGAATTTCTGCTTCTTTTTGTGCTTCCGCTTCACGAATCATTGCTTCCTTTTTCGCTTCCGCTTCACGAATCATTGCTTCTTTTTTCGCTTCCGCACGAAGAATGGTAGATGTTTTTTCACCTTCTGCAATCAAAATCGACTCACGGCGCTCACGCTCTGCCTTCATTTGCTTTTCCATCGCATCTTGAATCGCTGCTGGTGGAATAATATTTTTTAATTCCACACGATTCACTTTAATTCCCCATGGGTCTGTGGCAGCATCCAAAGACACTCTCATTTTTGCATTAATAATTTCTCTAGAAGTTAATGTTTCATCTAACTCTAAATCACCAATAATGTTACGAAGTGTTGTTGCAGTCAAATTTTCAATTGCCATAAGTGGATTTTCCACACCATACGCAAATAGCTTTGGGTCTGTAATCTGAAAAAAGACAACTGTATCAATTCGCATAGTTACATTATCTTTTGTAATTACTGGCTGTGGTGGAAAGTCAGCAACTTGTTCTTTTAATACTACTTTTTTTGCTATTCTATCAATAATTGGAACTTTGATATGAATACCCACATCCCAAGTGCCTTGATAACCACCCAAACGCTCTACGACATACGCTTGTGCCTGTGGAACAATCTTAACACAGGAAGACAGCAAAATCAAAAGAAACAATACCAAAACAATTAAAATAATTTCCATAGACAATAGCCTCCTTTTTTATTTCTGTATTACTTTAGTGTACCGCATTTTTACACATCTTTCAATAGTTCTATAAAAATTTTTTTAATTAAGAGAAAAACACTATTGATTTCATTTTTTTCTTAGTGTAAAATTAAAATAAAACTACTTCCGTATTATTTTTATGGATATAGTATTTCGGAGGAAATTATGATTGCTACTGAATTACAACTAAATCATTCTGTTGAAATAGAAGTTACTATCAATGGAAAAATAACAACTCTTTTATCTTCTATAGAAAAAATAATCAATAATAAAGTATTACTCGCACCAATTTTTATTGGTGGAAAAATGGTAGGATTTCCTCCTCAATATGAAGTATCCTTCCTTTATATGGAAGAAAAAACAGAAACTGTTTACTGTTGGAAAAATATTTCCATTAAAGCGGTACGATATCAAGGTGAGATTTATCATTGTGTTAGTCTTACTACAACAGGAGAACCTTGTAATCGTCGTGGTGCTTTTCGTGTTTCCATTGGAGAAAAAATGAATCTTATCTCCTTTGGAACAAATGGTCCAACTACACATGAAGTCTTTATTAAAGATATCAGCGAAACTGGTATGGCATTTATTTCTAGTGAACCATTTTCCGTCAAACATACCATTCGTTTAAACCTTAAAGTATTCTCTGGACAAATCGTTCCATTAAGTGCTCAAATTGTAAGAACCCAACCAACCGACGCACAAGGAGAAGTTTTATACGGTTGCCGACTTTTAGAAAAGAATCCCCTCTTATCAAAACATTTAATAAAACTTCAGCAAGAGCAGCAAAAAAAATGACACTAATAATACCTATCAGTACAAAACTATGTTACTGATAGGCATTTTTTATTTGGCAATTGTGCTAATATAATTGCTACAAACATTAAAATACATCCTAAAAATTCTTTCGTAGATAATCTTTCTCCTAAAATCAAAAATCCACCTAACACAGAAAACGAAGATTCTAAACTTAAAATCAAAACAGCAATCGTTGGATTATAATTCTTCTGCCCTAAAATTTGTAGCGTATAAGCTACTCCTGAAGATAATACTCCTGCATATAATAATGGGAGCTTTGCTTCCCAAATAGAAGAAAGGCTTGGTGTTTCTAATAAAAACATGAACACACTTGATAAAATACCTGCAACTAAAAATTGAATACACGACATTTGTACCCCATTTACTTTTGGTGCAAAATGGTCAATTACTAAAATATGAAATGTAAATACAACAGCACAACCAAGTAAATAGATATCTCCTATTGCAATACCCAAAGTATTCTCTGTCATACAAAGTAAATACAATCCGACCAAGGAGCAAGCAACTCCTATCCAAACATTTCCTCCACATTTTCTTTTAAAAAATAAACCAACGATGGGAACAAGCACAATATACAAAGCAGTTAAAAATCCAGCTTTTCCTACACTCGTTGTCATAATTCCAATTTGTTGTAAATTAGTAGCAGTTCCTAAAAGAATCCCACAACTACTACCTGCTATTAATAATTTCTTTTTTTCCTCTTTTGTCATCTGGTGCAAACGATATTCTGGTTTCCCCATAAATGCTATTGGAAAAAGAACCAAACTACCCATAAAACTTCGTACAGCATTAAAAGTAAATGGTCCAACATAATTCATTCCTGTACTTTGAGCAACAAAAGCAAACCCCCAAATCATTGCCGCTAATAATAACATTCCTATATTTTTTACACTATTCTTTTGCATATCTTCTTTATTAAACCTCTACTCTACATTGCTCCCACTCAATTGTTCCATCATCTTGCAATGTTAAAATTAAATACGTTGGATAATAATCGGCCTGTCTTGGCAAAGATAAACTTCCCGGATTTGCCACAAGTATTCCATCCATTTCTTCACAAAATGGTACATGTGTATGCCCAAATAAGGCAATCCTTGCTCCACGTTGCTTTGCTACACTTTTAAACATATCTTTTCTTGCATTTACATAGTGACAATGTCCATGAGCCATAAAAATTGGAATATTCTCAATCTTTATTAACCGTTCCCTTGGCAAATCTGAAAAATAATCATTATTTCCTGCCACAAAACAACAAAGACATTCTGCTAACACCTCAATATAATCCACATCTCTTCCAACATCACCTAAATGAAGCAAGTAATCGATTGGCTGTATTTTTGGCAAAATTCTTTCTAAATTTTTCGTTCTTCCATGTGTATCACTAATCACAAGTACCTTTTTCATTCACTTATCCTCTCAGAGCTAATTCCTCTTTTATAGCACATAACGCTTTTGCTCTATGACTAATTTTATTTTTTTCCTCCATAGTCAATTCTGCGGTTGTTTTATTATATTCGTCTACCATAAAAATTGGGTCATATCCAAATCCATTCTCTCCACGAATCTCGTAACCAATATAACCTTCAATCGTAGCTCTTTTTGTAATACAACTACCATCTTTATCCGCTAAAGCAATTGCACAAACAAAACGTGCAGTTCTCTCTTCCTTTGGCACACCTTCTAATTTTTCCAAAATATAATTATTTTTAATTACATAGTCCGTATTTTCCCCTAAAAACCTAGCAGAATATACACCTGGTGCTTTATCCATATAGTCAACTTCTAATCCCGAATCATCTGCCAATACCATTTCTCCTGTCAGCTTTGCAATAGAAGAAGCCTTAATAATTGCATTTTCTTCAAATGTAGTTCCATTTTCTTCTACATCTACGGAAATTCCTACTTCTTTTAATGACACAATCTCATATCCACAGTCTTTCATAATAGAACGGATTTCTCTCATTTTTCCTTCATTGGATGTTGCAAAAATAATTCGTTTCATCTGTATTTACTCCTTTTTATACGTCTTCTTTTTTTACAATTGTCTTTTTGGGTGGCTTTGGTCCCATAAACTGATAAAAATATGTTTTTAACATACCATTGTAAATTTTACGATTTTTATCTGCTTTTTTCCCAATATATTTTTCCGCTTCCTCATAACTTGTAATTAAAAAGAAAGACCACGTATCTAATCTTGTAAATGCTGTACCGATTTCCTTATAAAGTGCTGGCATTGCTGCCTTTTCTTCTAAACGCTCCCCATAAGGAGGATTTGTAATGACAAAACCATACTTCTTTGGATGGTTTAACTGGCTAACTGGCCGCTGTTGAAAATGAATATATTGCTCTACCCCTGCCATCTTTGCATTTTGACGTGCAGCTTTAATAATTTCTCCGTCCAGGTCATACCCTTGAATATTTAATTCCACATCTGTCCGAATCTTTGCTTTTGCTTCTTCTACAGCAGCTGGCCACAACTTTTTTGGAATATTACTCCAAGTTTGAGCCAAAAAATCTCGATTCATTCCCGGTGCGATATTTGCCCCAATCATTGCCGCTTCAATAGGAATCGTACCACTTCCACAAAATGGGTCTACTAACACTCTATCTTTATTCCATGGAGATAATAAAATCAACGCTGCTGCCAATGTTTCTGTAATCGGTGCTTTACTTGTCAGTTTCCGATAGCCTCTTTTATGCAATGATTCTCCTGAAGTATCAATTCCAACTAATACCTCATCTTTCACAATGGATACTCGCACTGGATAATGTGCTCCGCTTTCTTCAAACCAACTTACTTTATAATGTTGTTTCATTCTCTCTACCATTGCTTTTTTCATAATCGATTGAATATCGGATGGGCTAAATAACTTGCTTTTTACCGAGTTGGCTTTTGTTACCCAAAACTTTCCGTTTACAGGAACAATTTCTTCCCATGGAATCGACTTTGTTCCCTGAAACAATTCCTCAAAAGTTTCCGCATGAAAACTTCCTACTTTCCATAATACACGCTCTGTTGTGCGGAGAAACACATTCGCACGAGCAAACGCTGTTACATCCCCAGCAAATGTCACTTTTCCATCTTCTACTTGTACAATTTCATACCCTAAATCCTGTATTTCTTTCTTTAATACTGCCTCTAAGCCAAAATGACAAGGGCAGACAAATTCGTATCGTTCCATCCTTATGCTCCTTATACTGTTTATTAAAAGCCGTACTTTGCTTGGTATCTTCTAGGACACGCTCTCGCTCGTAGCGAAACGTAGCAGTACTAGACTCGAAACTACCTCGTCAAGTACTGACGTTTCTAAACGGTCCTTACCAGATACCAAGCAAAGTACGGCTTTTGCCTAATATACTGCTTCATGAAGTTACCTATTTGTTTACAACATAAATTTCTTTGAATACCGCTCTGATTTTCTTATGCAAACCTAGTAAATCTTATGCACTACCTAGTTTTCT
>CALAEX010000197.1 GCA_937891165.1 uncultured Lachnospiraceae bacterium
AAAAGTGTATTTCCAAGTGATACTTCTTTAGAAAAAATGCTGTATTTAGCATCCAAAAATATTACTCAAAAATGGACACAGCGTTATCGCAACTGGGACCAGGTACTAAGCCAGTTAATCATTCTGTATGAGGAACGCCTAACACAATATCTATAAAAGAATAAGCATGGAACTCCTTTTACTGGGAGTTCCACAATCCTCTTATCCCTTCGGCATTAGAAGTATAACCACAAACTCCCATTCTTATTCCTGAGGCCGGGTTTGGGCAGAGCCCAAAAAAAGGAACTACTGCTAATGTATGTTTGTTATGCAAAAAATTTCAAAATCATGTATAAAGAAAAAGAAACAGGCAATACTATAATTAGAAATAAGGTTCGACACAGATTCGACATTATAAATCGACAGGAAAGCATACATATCTAATTCAAATCGAAAGGTCTTATTTATTCAAAGACACAAAAAAATTTACAGTCTCTCTGCAATTTGTTCTATCGTTTTATTCTTCTTCATTTTCTTTTGTATTTGTTTCAGAAGTGTTTGTTGAATCCCTTGTTGAACTCCTCGTTCTTCTGCTTCATACATTAACTGATTATAGTCACGGATAGCTTTTTCTCTTGCTTCATACTCTAAGCGTTTGGTTTTGTCTTGGCTAATGAAATTGAAATGTACCCTTTGTCAAGGTCCACTCTCTGCTTGGCGTTTCATACTTTGCACCATACTATCTATTTGTTTTTGACCAAACATAGTAACATCATATCCCAAATCGGTTAATATCTTTCTTGGTGATATCCCGGCTTGATAAGCTGTCCAAAAAGTTTCTTTAAATTCAATCGTAAAATAGAGTTTATTTTTTGTTACTTTGAAGGTGTATGGATTTGCCTTCAGTAATTTCATTTCCTTTACCGTATATTCTTTCATTACATCCTCTCCAATCTAGTATATCATAAATTAAATAACTGTTATATCTAAATTTGATATTTTCCCTTTATTCTATTGAAAAATAAGCAATTATATATGGTAGTTATTTAATAGTCGATGTACTAGTAGGTATTGTACCAGATGTCCTTGAAGATGAACATACAGAACTGTCCACTTTTAGAACTTTTCCCCCCTTGTTCTAGTGTCTATTTTTTGGGATTTTCCATCTTCGACTACTGTCTACTTTTTAGGTTTTTTCCCTTTTTTTATTATCATGTACAACAGAAAATACTTCGTATTTTCTGATTGTCATGAGTGCCAAGTCTCTTTACGGTCCTCCTTCGCTTTCAACTAGAGTAAGACGTTTGCGAAGGGTATCAACCTAAGGAATCATACTGTTGATTCGAAGCAAAAGCCGTACTCCAAAGAGTATCTTTTAAGGACCGTTTCTTAACGGTTCTGCACAGATACTTCCAAGACTTGGCTTTTTTGAAATTATACAATCTTTTATTATAACATATATTTGACGATTTTTTCAAAAAACTTATTGAAGTTGTTTTTTATAAAATATTGACAAAAATAAAATTATTTTGTATAATTTTAGTGTAACATATTTTAATCTATGTATTAATAATCTCTCAGAATCTTGAGTGATTATTAATATTTTGGTAACAATGGAACATGGAAAAGAAAATAGTATCCTAATTTATGTGGAGAATAGAAAAAAGATCATGAAAAAGAAACATAATTGTTGCTATGCCTAAAAAATAGTGTGTAATCTTGATAGGATTATCTCATTCGTAGAATCAACTTTTTGATGGAGAATTCCTTAGGCAAATCCCAAGCATCCAAATGTTGCAGCATGAGGATGTGATATAGGTGGCAGTACCACATCTTTGTAGATCGGTGTCTGCCGTCTTCTAATTTAAAGTCTATCTTTTCTCGTTTATTGGAGCGTTCTACGGAAGTTCTTGCATGATATTCTTTTTTTCCATACTTCGCTGTCTCGTGGTGGGATATTAAATACTCTTGGATTGTCTTTCATAGCCACAGGAACAGTTCTGCCATATTTAAAATCGGAACAGGGATGTTCACAACAACAACCATATTTTCTACTGGCAAGTGGACATCGAAATTTCAGACGATATTTGGAAGGTTTGGAACCATCATGATGCATGTGATATCCTTCTTTACACACAGGCACTCCATCGTTGTCAATCGTGAAGTCATTTTTATAGGGAAGTTTTATACCACCTTTTCCATTTAAATCAATAAAAGGTGTAATGTTGTTTCGTTTGCAGTATTCATAATAAGGCATGGCATCATGAGTAGAATCCAAAAGTAGTTTAGAGACATGAAAGTCAGGAAGAAAACTTTGGAATCGAAAAAAGTATGTAAAAATCCAAGAGAGTAATGCCGAGAAGCACAAGAAAACAGAGGAAATATAGGTAGGTCACTTTTGGAATCAGAAGCAATTAACATATATAAATCATACCCATGATAATAACAATCCCGAGAAGAATCCCAACCAATATCACAGTCAGGTTGAGAAAAATATCAGTCACAGGTACAATGAGAGATTCCATGATTCGCACAATCACAAATACGATGTTTGCGTTCTCTACGAGAAGTGATGACAGGAGTACCATATTCTGCAAGAGTGAGAGTCTTTGGTTGCAGTAGTTCTTTTTCTATAGAGATATCAAGAAATTCTTTTTTATAAAGATAAAATAGGGAAGCATAGGATTGTTCCTCGGTAGAAAAGGTAGTATGTTACGAACGTAGGAAGTAATTGAGTTACGGAAATTTTTTCATTAGAAGGAGCTTTTTCCTCTTTTGTTTTGTTTTTTTTTGAGAGGATGAATAGGAGAAGAAAGATGGTCATCTTCGGAATCCCATAAACGATCAAAAAAATTATAGAAAGTACCAATGCCAGGAGTATGATTTACTTCAAAACTATTCAGAATGGCATAGAGAGGGTTTATTTTTTTAAAATCAAGAGACAAGAGATAAGAATGTTGCATACAAGAAGGAGTTCTAGGAGCAGAACCATATTTAGAGCATTTATCTTGGAGAAGAATATCCGTATAAGACAAATCCAAAGTCCAAAAGCGTTCGATAATATCCCAATTAGAAGAAGAAAAGACAAATGGATTAGGATAATATTTACAAAGATTAGTTTAAAAAAAGTTTTGATAGGTGTCATGACTACCAGTAAATACAGGTAACAAAAAATCGCCTCCCGTCGAACTAAGATATATAGTTTATCGGCTTTTTCTTAAATAATTTAAAATTTAGAAAGATTGTTTTGACGAAATAGTGGGGGATTTAATAAAAAAGGAATTTAAAAGGCTTATTGTTATTGGCTTAAAGATTCCGAGAGATTATTTACTTGAGGAAGGAGGGGAGTATAATGACTGATGTCTTTGCATGTAGTATGGCAAAAAAGAGCAGTAGTGTTGTGACGCTGAAGAATGATACTGATGTTTTTGCAT
>CALAEX010000198.1 GCA_937891165.1 uncultured Lachnospiraceae bacterium
TTGACAGGGGTAGTTTGCGCTTTTTTGCTACCTAGAAGGTTTTGTTTCAGAGTAATAGTAATTCCAAGCGTTGCAAATTTTTCTATTATTTTATAGTTACGTGCGATTCTATTATTTAATGCGTTTTCTAATGTTTGATTTAAAATTTCGTTTTGTTCTTCTACAAATAAACCAAGAATATGGATATCTTTTTCTTTGTATCCTGCGGAAATTTCCACACCAGAATATACTTCGATTGGCGTTCCTTGGGATTTGTAATAAGTAGCTCGTTCTTTGGCAGCAGTAATTCCTTTTACGGTGTCATGGTCAGTAAGAGCAATGGCGGATAGGGAAAGCAAGACTGCATGGTCCACTACTTCGACAGGAGAAAGTGTTCCATCGGAAGCAGTGGAGTGAACATGTAAATCAATGTATTTCATACTAATTCCTTTCTTTTTCATGTACTTTGATAGTGATAAGCAAGTAGTGAAGCGGATGGAAAATATCTATTTCACTTAGTATCTCTTTATTATGTAAAAGTATATCATAAAAATTCTAAAATTTCTATCATTAACTAAACATACCTCCAAAACATCCAGCTACTAAAGAAAAAGCAAAAAAGGTTAAAAGTCGTTCGATAGAAAATCCAGAAGAAAAAGTAAGAGATAATACAACTGCAAGATATATTAGAAAAAAGATAGCACCGAAACATAATCCCCAAAGAAAACGGCGTTTTGAGGTATGCTTTGCAAAGTAAAAACTGCCAATAAATGAAGATAGGCAATAAGCAATTATGAGAAGTGGGGACATCACAGAATCGGTCCATTCTGTTTTATACATAAGAAAGGCAAGGAAAAAAATGAGTGCAGTAAAAAGAATAGAAGAAAATAAAAGTCCTTTTACAAGGGAAATAATGGTTTGTTTCATAAGAAAATACCTCCGAAAAGGGTACATTTATCAATATTTATATGAGAGGAAAAGCAGGAAAATTCTTGATACAAAAAAACAGGGGTTGCGATATTTTTATTTTTGTTGTATGATGTGCGTGCAATAGAATATTTTTTAAGGAGGATTGTTTATGAGAAGAAATTTACTTCTTACCTTACTTTTGTGTTCCATGATGATTGTACTTTGTGCATGCAAAGACGGTACGGGAAATGGAAACAGTTCGGGCAATAGTTCTTCCGGAACTCCTACAACTGGTGGCAGCATTGTTGTAGGAATTACACAGGATTTGGACAGTCTTGACCCACATGTTGCAGTTGCGGCAGGAACCGACGAAGTTCTGTTTAATGTCTTTGAAGGCCTTGTAAAGGCAGACAAAAACGGAAATTTTGTGGAAGCAGTAGCAAAGAGTTATGTTATTTCCGAAGATGCAATGACCTATACATTTACTCTTAGAGAAAATGTGAAATTTCATAACGGAAAATTAGTTACTGTGGAAGATGTTGTATACTCGATGAAACGATGTGCTGGTTTGCTAGAAGTTCAAGACCCGAACGTATTAGTAGAATCAGCACTTTCTGTTATTTCTGATGTAGTAGCAGTAGATGAACAAACAATAGAATTACAACTTTCACAGGCAAATACCGAATTATTGCCTTATTTGACTTGTGCGATTATTCCATGTGACTATGATGCACAGGCAACATCACCAGTTGGAACAGGTCCATTTCGGTTTGTTTCTTATGCACCACTAGAAAGCTTTGTTGTGGAAAAGTTTGAAGATTATTATGGAACACCTGCATATCTTGATAAAGTGACATTTAAGATTTATGCAAATACCGATGCTGCATTTTTAGAATTGATGGCAAATAAGATTGATGTCTTTCCTTATTTGACGAATGAGCAAGCAGCTTTGTTAGAAGATAAGTATAGCATTGAAACAGGAAGTATGAATTTAGTGCAGGCATTGTTTTTGAATAATAAGACAGCTCCATTTGATGATGTGAGAGTACGTCAAGCATTTTGTTATGCGATTAATCGTCAGGAAATTTTAGATATGTTATCTGGTGGCAAGGGTACTATGATTTATAGCAATATGCTTCCTGGCTTAGAAAAGTATTATGAAACAGAGTTAGAAACCTATTCTTATAATATAGAACAGGCAAAAAAACTGTTAAAAAAAGCAGGATATGAAAATGGACTTTCAATTACCATTACTGTTCCATCTAACTATCAGTATCATATGGATACCGCACAGGTAATTGTAGAACAGTTAAAACAGATAGGAGTAACTGCTACGATTGAACCAATTGAATGGGCGTCTTGGTTATCAGATGTCTATAGTGCAAGAGAGTATCAAGCAACGATTATTGGATTAGATTCTAATTTAGCACCAAGCGATATTTTAAAACGATATGTATCAAGTGCAAGTAATAACTTTGTCAACTATGAAAGTGCAGACTTTGATTCTGTATTTGCACTTGCCGTAGGAACAGTAGATGAAAATGAAAAAGTGACACACTATAAGTACCTTCAACGCTTATTAGCAACAGAAGCGGCAAGTGTTTATTTACAAGACCCAGCTCTGCTTACAGCAGTTAACAAAGAATTAGGCGGATATACATTCTATCCTGTATTTGCACAAGATATGGCACTTATTTATTATAAAGAGTAAAAAAAGTAGTAGTTCTATTATTTTAATTTTTTATAAATAAAGTGTTTTGGCAATTGGAAGAAGCCGTACTCTGCTTGGTATCTAGCAAGGACCGTTAAGAAACGGCAGTCCTTGGCGAGGTTTTTTCGAGCCTAGTACTGCTCCGTTTCGCTACGAGCGAGAGCGTGTCCTAGCAGATACCAAACAGAGGGGCTTTTAATTAATATATAATACAGAGGAGGAAGTACAAAAGTGAAATTTATTGCAAAAAAAATAGGAACATTGTTTCTTACACTTCTTATTATTTCATTTTTAAGTTTTCTTGCTTTTTCCTTAATTCCTGGTGATGCTGCTCTTTCGTCTCTTGGTGTAGATGGTGATAAAGAGGCTGTGGAGGCATTACGAGAAGAACTTGGTTTAAATCGTCCGATTCCAGTGCAATATGGCGATTGGTTATTCTCAGCTTTACAAGGTGATTTTGGCGAGTCTACTCAGTACCATTTACCTGTAAAAGAATTAGTAGCACAACGGCTTCCTGTTACAATCACATTAGCAATTTATGCGATGTTTTTTGTAATTCTTGTATCGTTTCCTTCTGGCTTATTTTCGGCAAGGAAGCCGGAAGGAATTTTGGATACGATGATTATGGTAGTATCTCAACTTGGTATGGCAATTCCTCAGTTTTTTCTTGGTATTTTACTGACGTTTGTGTTTGGTATTGTTCTTTCTTTATTTCCAGTCGGTGGTTATGTTAGTTATAAGGAAGACCTGGTAGGATTTCTTAGTTTTTTAATTTTACCAGCAATAGCTGTGGCTGTTCCTAAAGCTTCCATGATGACACGTTATATTAGAAATACGGTAGTAGCACAGATGAAACTAGATTATGTCAGAACAGCTCGTGGTAAAGGAAATTCGGAGAAAAGAATATTAGTGCATCATGTGTTAAAAAATGCGATGTTGCCTGTTGTAACAATGTTGGCAATGATGATAGCAGATGTAATGGCAGGAAGTATTGTAGTGGAGCAAGTATTTAATATTCCGGGGCTTGGTAGACTTTTGATTACCTCAATTGCAAACAGAGATTATCCTGTTGTACAAGCAATTGTGTTATATATGGCGTGTGTGGTTGTGATTATGAATACATTGGCAGATATGTTGTATCAAAAACTTGACCCAAGAATACAAAGGTGAGGAAAGTAAAAATGAAGCAAAAAGTAAACTATAGTTTAATGATTGGATATACATTGATTTTTCTTGTGGTGCTTATGGCCATTGTTGGACTTTTTTATACACCATATCCACCCAATGAAATGAATGGACTTATGAAAAATCAACCCCCAAGTTTTTCTCATCTATTTGGAACAGACCAGTTTGGCAGAGATATTTTTAGTCGTGTATTAGAAGGTGCTTCTACTAGTTTTTTCATTGCTGTTAGTGTTGTTTTGATTGGGGCTATCGTAGGTGGCTTTTTAGGAGCAATTACTGCTTATTATGGCGGGATATTGGATGCAGTGATGATGCGTGTGACGGATGTATTAGCATCGTTTCCGAGCGTATTGTTAGCGATTTGCTTTGTAGCAGTGATAGGTACAGGTACTTACAATTTAATTTTAGCACTTGGAATTGTATTTATTCCAAGTTTTATCAGAGTAGTACGAAGTGAAGTTTTAGTACAAAAAGAATTGGATTATGTGAAAAATGCAAAACTGATGCAGGCAGGGAATTTGCGTATTTTAGTGTTGCATATATTGCCAAATATCAGGCCTGTGTTAATGACCTCTTTATTGGTTGGATTTCAAAATGCTGTTTTATCAGAAGCAGGAATGAGTTATTTGGGACTTGGGGTGACACAACCTGACCCAAGCCTTGGGAGAATGTTGTCAGAGGCACAAGGGTATTTGTGGAATGCACCATGGTATGCATTAGCACCGGGGTTGACGATACTGGCACTTACACTAGGACTAGGGTTAGTTTCAAAAAATTAAGTGTTAGGATCCCTTTGTCAATAACTTTCGCAAACGTCTTACTCTAGTGGAATAGTAAGGAGGACCGTAAAGAGACGTTCGCACTTAGCGAGGTCTTTTCGAGCTTAGTGCGGCTACGTCTCGTTCCGAGCGAAAGCGTGTCCGACGTACATTCCACTAGAGTAGACGTTTATACAAATTAAAAGATTAAATTGCAAAAATTATAAAAGAAAAGATATAAATTAAAGAGGAAAAAAGTTATGTTGTTGTGTGTGAAGAATTTGAATGTAGAACTGTCAAAAGAGAAACGATTAGTTCAGGGGATTAGTTTTGAGATAGAAAAGGGAGAAATTTTTGGTTTAGTGGGAGAGTCTGGTTCGGGAAAGAGCATGACTTCGCTTGCTTTATTACAGTTGTTGCCAAAGGGAGTTGTTTCTTATGCGGAACAGCTTTTTTTTAATGGTAGAGAATTAGGAGAGTTGACAGAGAAAGAATGGCAAGAGTTGCGTGGAAATGAAATTGCGATGATATTTCAAGAGCCAATGACTTCGTTGAATCCTGTGCTTACGATTGGAACACAGGTAGAGGAATGTTTGTTATTACATGACAAAGCAGGAGATAGTGAGTTACGAAAACAACGGGTGATGGAAGCGTTACAGGAAGCAGGATTAAAAGATACCGAAGAGTTGTTGAAAAAATATCCACATCAGTTATCAGGTGGTATGCGTCAGCGTGTAATGATTGCGATGGCAATGCTTTGTAAGCCAAAGTTGTTGATTGCAGATGAGCCAACAACAGCTCTAGATGCTGCAACGGAGAAAATAGTGTTGGAATTATTGTCTTATTATAGGAAAACGTATGGAACATCTATTTTATTTATTTCCCATGACCTTTCTTTAGTTGCTAGTTTATGTGATAGAGTAGCCGTGATGAAGAAAGGACGGATTGTAGAATTAGGAACGACAAATGATATATTTTTCAATCCCAAAGAAGAATATACAAAGCAGTTGATTTCATCGGCAAAGGGAATTTTATTGGCAGAGGGTAAAAATAAACAAGCCGAATTATTATTGCGTTTAGATAATGCTGTGATACAGTATGAGGAAACTTCTTTCTTTGGTAAAAAATCAATAACAGAAGCGGTGAATGATGTGTCATTTTCGTTATATCGGGGAGAAATTTTAGGTTTAGTTGGTGAGAGTGGTTCTGGAAAATCTAGTTTATCGAAAGCAATTACAGGACTAATTCCTTTGACGAAAGGAGCGCTTTTTATAGCAGAGAATATAAAGCGTCCTCGTATGGTTTTTCAAGACCCTTATGGTAGTTTGAATCTAGCAAAAAAGATTGGTTGGATTTTAGAAGAGCCATTAAAAATTCAAGGTGGTTTTACAAAAAAAGAAAGAAAAAGACTTGTCATAGAAGCACTAAAAGAGGTAGAATTAGACGAAGTGCATGCAGAGCGTTATGTAAGAGAATTGTCTGGTGGACAACGTCAGAGAGTAGCGATTGCAGTAGCACTCATACAAAAGCCAGATATCGTTGTGTTGGATGAACCGGTATCTGCATTGGATGTTACGGTACAAGGACAAATTTTAAAGTTATTGTATCGATTAAAAGAAGAATATCAAATGTCTTATTTATTTGTATCTCACGACATGGCAGTTATCCGCCAAATTTGTGATAGAGTGATGATTTTATATCAAGGCGAATTGGTGGAGGAAGGCAAGACAAATGATATTTTTGAATATCCAAAACATCCTTATACAAAAAAATTAGTAGCAAAAAAATTCTTAGAAGAAGTAACATGATGGAGGACTTGGTTGGTGTATGCAAAAGGACAAAGAAAAAAAGAAGTTTCCTAAGAGCATTTTAAAGTATGTTAGAAGGCATATCGGGGCTTACATTGGGGGTATTATTACATTATTTGTAGTAGACTTTTTGAATCTGTATATCCCAGAGTTTACAGGAGACATTATTGATGGTTTAACGCTTGGAACATTGGATTTTTCAGGTGTACTTCGCTTAGTAGTTTTAATTTTTCTAGCTGGTCTTGGCTTGATGGCAGGACGATTTTTATGGCGATTTTTTATTTTCGGAAGTTGTAGAAAAATTGAATTGGAAATTAGAGAAGACTTGTTTTCTCATTTAACTGGCTTGTCGATGAATTATTATAACAATCATAAGACAGGTGATTTAATGGCTCATTTTACAAACGATTTAAATGCGGTTCGTATGTCGGTTGGTATGGCAGTTATTTCTACATTTGATGCAGTCATTATGACGATTATGGTATTAGCTAAGATGATAGTGCATGTCGATATCGGTTTAACTGCTCTAGCAATTATACCATTATTAGTTATTTTATTTGGTGGCAGTTCTTATGGAAAAGCAGTAGAACGTCGTTTTTCTGCAAAGCAAAAAGCCTTTTCTGATTTAACAGACCAAGTACAAGAAAGTATTTCTGGTGTGCGTGTCATTAAGGCATTTGTACAAGAAAAAGAAGAATTAAAAGCATTTGCCAAAGCAAATCAAAATAACAAAGATAAAAATATGCGTGTTGTGAAATTACAGGCATTTGTTATGCCATTACTTGATACATTAATTGGTTTAGCAAGTGTAGTAACATTATTGTATGGTGGATATCTTGTAGTAAATGGAACGATTACTGTTGGTAAGTTCGTAGCATTTAATCAATACATTGGTTTGCTTGTATGGCCAATGATTGCCGTAGGTGATAGTATCAATATGTTCTCCCAAGGTTTAGCTTCGATGAATCGTATTCAAAGTATTTTAGATGAACAACCAGAAATTAAGGATACAAAACAGACTGATTTTTCGATTCAAAAATTAGATGGAGAAATTAGGTTAAGTGGATTAAACTTCCGTTACAAAGAAGCATTACCAGAAGCTTTAACAGATATTTCAGTAAGTGTGCCAAAAGGAAGTACGCTTGCAATACTTGGACGTACAGGAAGTGGAAAAACGACAATTGCAAACTTATTACTTCATATGTATAACGTAGAAGATGGTATGATTTCGTTTGATGGACATGATATCAATCAAATTCCATTAAAGACATTGCGTGAGCAGATTGCATATGTACCACAAGATAACTTTTTATTTTCCGATACATTACAGACGAATATTGCGTTTGGCGTAAGAAAATTTAGAGAACACAAAGAACAAAAAGTAAAACATAAGTTATTTTTAACAAAGCAAGAAAGTATCGAGGCTTATTTAGAGAAAGAATTTGCCGAGCGAGAAAGTTTAGCAGATAAAGAATACAACGACTTAGAAGCAGTACAAGAAGCAGCTAAAATGGCTTGTATTCATGAGAATATTATGGATTTTCCAAAACAGTATTCGACAATGGTCGGAGAACGTGGTGTAACCGTATCTGGTGGACAAAAGCAAAGAAGCTCGATTGCTCGTGCTTTAATGAAAGATGCTCCAATCTTAATTTTGGATGATTCTCTTTCTGCGGTTGATACGGATACCGAAGAAAATATTTTAAAGAATCTGAAAAAAAATAGACAAGGCAAAACGACAATTATTATTGCTCATCGTATTTCTACGATTCAGAATGCAGACCATATTTTAGTACTGGACGAAGGTGCAGTGGCAGAGTTTGGTACACATGAAGAATTAGTAAAGCAAGATGGTATTTATGCAAGATTATATGAAAAACAGCAGTTGGAAAAGCAACTGGAAGCTGTTTAGAAGGGAGACAGTGGCATGAAAGAAAAACGATTAACCTCTATTGAAGAATTTGTGCAAGGACACGTTTTCTTGCGTTTGTTAAAGTATGCAGCACCGTATTGGTGGCGGTTTGCTATCTGTCTTTTGTTAGTGCTTGGCATTACCGTATTAGAAATTTATAAACCAATTTTAACAGGAAATGCGATTGATATTTTTTCACAGTCCGCAGATTTTTCTCAAATTAAAGGACTTGGTATTCAATATATTATTTTATTAGTATTATTGTTTACTTTTAATGTATTAAATACTTGGATATTGCAGTTGACAGGGCAAACAATTATTTACAATATTCGTCAAGAATTATTTGAACATATTCACAATTTGTCTATGCGATTTTTTGACATTACACCTGTGGGGAAAATTGTGACTCGTGTGACAAATGACGTAGAAGCGTTGAATGAGATGTATACACAGATTTTAGTACGTTTAATTAAAAATATAGCGAAAATTATTGGATTGTCTGTTATTATGTTTCGTTTGAATGTCAAGTTGGCATTCCTTGCTTTTACGCTACTTCCAGTGATAGTCGTTCTTACGGTTGTATTTAAAACGATTTCCAAATCTACCTATCGTATTGCAAGAACAAAATTAACAGCATTAAATACCTATCTTTCCGAGCATATTTCTGGAATGAAAGTAATTCAGATTTTTGCAAGAGAAAAAGAAAAGGATATGGAATTTAAGGAACGTGCAAGGGATTTATTCCATGCAAGTTATAGAGAAATGATGGTATTTGCAATATTCCGCCCATTGATGTATATTTTATCTATTTTGGCACTTTGTATCATTCTTGGAGCAGGTAGTCAAGTAGTATTAGAAGGTGCGATTACCGCAGGTACATTATATATTTTCTCGGATTATATTCGTTCTTTCTTTGAACCAATTCAAGAATTAGCAGAACAATTTAGTACACTGCAATCGGCGATGGCATCCGCAGAAAAGATTTTTAGTGTGATGGACGAAGAACCATTGGTAAAAAATCCAGAATATCCTGTAACACTTGGTGGAGTAAAAGGACGTATTGAATTTGAGCATGTATGGTTTGCTTATCAAGGTGAAGAATGGATTTTAAGAGATGTTAGTTTTACGATTGAACCGGGACAGCGAGTTGCTTTTGTAGGAGCGACAGGTGCAGGAAAATCTTCTATTTTAAATTTGATTGGAAGATATTATGATATTCAAAAAGGTCGCATTACGATTGATGGAGTCGATATTAAAGAAATGAGTATGGAAGAACTTCGAAGTGCGATTGGTCAAGTACAACAAGATGTCTTTATTTTTACAGGAAATATTAAAAATAATATTCGTTTGAAAAATGAAACGATTACTGATGAGGAAGTGAAAGAAGCGGCTCGTTATGTGAATGCAGACCATTTTATTGAACAATTAGAACATACCTATGATGAAACGGTGACAGAACGAGGGGCAACACTCTCGGCAGGACAAAGACAGTTGATTTCCTTTGCAAGAACACTTGCCTATAATCCAACAATTTTAGTTATGGACGAAGCAACCGCTAATATTGACACCGAAACAGAATTATTAATTCAAGAAGCATTAGAGAAACTCATGCAAGGAAGAACAACGATTATGGTGGCACATCGTTTGTCTACGATTCAACATGCAGATAAAATTATGGTAATGCATAAAGGTAAGATAAGGGAAAGCGGAACACACCAAGAGCTGTTATTAAAAGATGGTATTTATAAGAAGTTGTATGAATTGCAACTGGCAAGTGCAAATACTTAGGTATTGTTGCAAAAAGAGGGAATGTAACTGATAGAATAGTCAAAAAAATTTTTTTATTTTTTGACTATTCTGTCAGTTGTAATTTTTACCTGAAAGGAGTATCATAAAAACAAGTTTAGAACAAGCGAAACGAAAGAGAAAAAATACCAAAAGCAGGAAAAGATAGATAAGGAGGGTTTTTCAATGAAGAAAACAATGAAGAAATTGGCAGCAGTGGTAGCAACAGCAGCAGTATGTTGCAGTATGGTAGTTCCAGGAGTAGCGAAAGCAGCAACATGTCCACCACATGATTATGTAGATGAATTCGTAAGGGAATTTTGGGGAGGTATGTATGAACATGAATACCCAGAGGTTACAGAGGGAGAGAATGGAGAACTAATAGTAACTTATAAAACTTGTTGGGTAGATGTAATGGTAACGGAATATGAAGAAAGGTGTGAGAAATGCGGAAATGTAAATGGTACAAAGTACGAAGAGACATATGTTCATAGAGTTAATCATTAGTAGTGTGATAATATTAGATTAACGTGAGTTCGACAAAAACACCTATGCAGAAATGGTAGTTCCAAACTGAAT
>CALAEX010000199.1 GCA_937891165.1 uncultured Lachnospiraceae bacterium
TGAAAAGACCTTGTACGTCATTTATTTTTCAAAAAAACTTGTAAAGTGGTGTTATCATATAAAAGTCCTGACAATTTCTCTAATGTAGACGTTTCCAAAGCACCTACAGATTTTTCCATAATTTCTGTAATATTCGTAGGTTCATACCCTGTATAAAGAATATCAAATAAAAAAGTCTCATAAAATCCTATTTTTCTTTTAGAAATTTTCACTCCATCTGATAAATTAAAAGTTCCTACTTGCCATGCATTTATCAAAGTTTGATATGTTAGACTGTCCCAATTTCTTACTACAACTGTTCTATAAGGCATTACAAAATCAGATGACATATAATAATCATATGGTGAATAATCAATATAATAATCGGCTTTATATTCATCATAAGAAATATATTCTGTCTCTTCAGCACTTACTAAACTTCCTGCACTAACTGTAATTGCAAAAATTAAAATAAACAAAATAGTAATTATCTTTTTTTTCATTTTCGTCCTCCAACTCTTTTAGTATGTTGTATAACCCACACAATTCCCTTTTTCATCATATTCGTAAGTACAAAACAACTTATCTGTTTCTCCAACATAATAAGACTCCTTTTTCACTTTTCCAGTTGCATAACATTCATAGAGTACATAACCTTCTAAATTGCTATTACTATCATAATAATTTTCTCGAGCAATAACTCCATTTTCGTTATACTCTATCACTACACTCTTATTCCCATCTGCATTATACCATGTGGCAGATTTTTGTTCTCCATTTGCATGATATTTATAAGTAACATATTGTGCTATCTGACTGCTTGCATTATAAAAAGTTTCTTTTTGTCTGCATCCATTTGTTTCATCATACTCATAAATCCAATAACCATATAATGTATCATCTGCATGATATATGGTATTTCCTATTAACTGATATTCCTCATTATATTCTAATACAGTATAATTCGATAATTCTCCTTTATCATTATAATTATAATAACAGTTTTTTTCTTGGTATCCATTTTGATTATAATAATTACAACTTAATACTGTTCCATCCATATCATATGTCGTTACTTGTTTTACGACTCCTGTAGAATAATAAGAATAAGCCGTATATGCTATCTTTGAATTATTCGCATTATAAATACTGCTACTTCCTATCGTTCCATCCATATTATACTGTTCATATACTTCATAATAATCTACGTTACCATCTGCTGTATACCATGTACTTCTATTTGCTTTCCCGTCTGTATATTTCGTTACTATACTAGAAGCTACTGCTCCACTATTTCTAAAAACTTCTGTTTTTTGTAATTGAGCATCTAACTCATAAAAATCGCAAGAAACACTGCCATCTGCATTTTTCTGTATTAGTTCTGCATAATATAATTTCATATCATCCGAAGTATTATATCCTGTTTTTTGAGATAATTTTCCTGCATAATTATCATAATAATAATACATATAACCAATGGAATTTCCTTGATTATCAGAACAAATAACTTTTTCTATGTTTCCATTTGCACTATACTCTATTTGATTTTTAGCTAATAATGTACCATCTGTTGCATAACAATTTTGTACACTCATTTGACCTTTTTCATTAAACCTCAGTTCAAATTTCATTCCTTTTGCATTAGTAACTGTAACTTTTTCTCCTGCTTCTGGTGTTGGCGTTATGCTTGGAGTTACTTCTGGCATTGGTGTTGGCGTTGTATCAGGTGTTACACTCGGCGTTGGTGTTGGTGTTACTTCTGGTTCTGATGGTGGTACATAAGCTGCTGCTGTACGATTTTCAGCTTTTCCATATTTTACATAATGGAAATAATATCCGACAATATCATCAATAAACACATCCCCAACGTCTGTATTACAATAAGCATAAATACTATAGTCGAACTCATAACTGCCTGTTCTTCCTTCTAAAATACCTGCATTCAAGAAATGTTTTAAAGCATCTGCTTTATTCTCTCCAAAAACTTCTGCTACGTCTTTATTTAATTTTAAGTATTCTTCTGGAACTATGACTGGACTTGCCGTTTGTCCTTTTTCTATCCCTTCATTAATCCAATATAAATATAACGCTTGTTCTTCTGTTCCAACGGTTTCTTTTAATTCTGGATATTTCTCTAAATAAAATTTCGCATCAAAAATACGATAGGATGCTGTCGTTTCATCAATTTCAACTGTTCCTCCTGTATTTCCTCCTTCATTACTACCACCAAGTCCTGCAGTTCTACCTTCCGCACGTCCATGATTGATATAATGAATGTAATAACCTTTAATTTCATCTCCATACAACTGTGCTACATCTGTATTGCAATTTTTATATACCGTATAGTCAAAATTTCCACTACCACTTCTACCTTCTGCTAAAGCATTTTGATTAAAATGATTTGCAGCTTTCACATAATCATTTCCAAAAACCCCTGCTACATCTTGATTAGCTTCTAAATAATATTTTACACTAAATACTGGACTAGACTCTAACCCTACTAATAACCCTGTGGTTACAAAATGTTCATATGCCGCTACATAATCATTACCAACCACTGCTTTTACCGATGGATTCACTTCTAAATAGTATTTTGCATTAAATACCATGGAAGCATTTCTACCCTCTGCCATACCAAAATTGAGCCAATGCTCATACAGCTTTTCTTTATCATACCCTAACGCAACTGCTACATCCTCATTTGCCATGGTATAATACTCAAAATCATACAAACTAGCTTCAATTTCTGCTCTAAGTTCCTCTGACACAACTTCTTGTGCATAAGCAATGGTAAAAGGAACTCCTTGTCCTAAAACCGAAGTAACTACTGTTGCTCCTGTTATACAACAGACAAATAATTTTCTTATTTTTTTATACATATGTATACTCCTTATCCAAAATTTCACTTTTTATAACAATGGGGCAATCTTTCCTGATTGCCCCATTTTGCTTAAATTTTACTATAAAACAACTTCAAATATTATTTACTTCAATAAGTCTTTTGAAAAAATTATCAAATGCATATTATAATAACAGATACTACCAAGATTGGCTTCCTTAAAATTCAAAAGCCTTATTGAAGATTATTTAATTTTCCATCAAATTTCCATTTGCATCATATTTTATACTTGTTTGATTTCCATATTCATCATATTCATAGATGATATAGCAATCAATAGTGTCATCTGGATTATAACAAGTACGTTTTATCATGTTACCTTCATCATTATATTCATTCTTATAATAAGCTTGTAAACAATCATTGTAATCATAAGAATAATAAGTATACTCTATTTGTGTACCTTCTTTATTATATTTGTTAATATAATCTGGATGAGCTGTACCAGCACCATAATAAGCTGCTTCTTGCTTTAATTCTCCTGTTTCATAATACTCTGTCACTATATAATACTCTATGGTATTATCTGCTTCATATCTAGTATATTCAATTTGTTTTCCCTGCTCATTATACTTATAGATATAATATCCAGTTAGGATACCATCACTATCATAATTGTAATTTTGTTGTTCTAACCAACTACCATCTTTATTATATTTATAAATATAATCTGGACGACTGGTATCACCACCATAATAATGATACTCCGCTTTCATTGCACCATCATCATAATACTCATATAAGTTATGGAGAGCTACGGTACCATCTGCATTATACTTTATATATTTTGTTTCATTACCAGCATCATCATATTCATAGGTATAATAATAATTCAACGTATTATCACTATTATAATAGTATCTCGTAGTTTCTATTCTATCACCCGCTTCATTATATTTGTAAATATAATCTGGGCGGTCTGTTCCACTTCCATAATAGCCTACTTCCTGTTTTCTTGTTTCATTATCATTATAATACTCATACAAAGTATAATAATTCACTGTACCATCTGCATTATACTTTATATATTTCGTTTCATTTCCAGCATCATTAAACTCCTCTGTATAATAATAATTCAAAGAATCATCATTATTATAATGATAAATAGTTACTTCTACTCGAACACCTGCTTCATTATATTTATAAACATATTGCGGACGATCTGTTCCACTTCCATAATATGCACTTACAAGCTTCTGTGTTTCATTATCCTCATAATATTCATACAATGTATAAGCCTCAACTATACCATCTGAATGATATCTTGTATACTTTATTTGATTTCCCTTATTATTATACTCCTCTGTATAATAACAATTCAAAGAACCATCGCTATTATAATAATATCTGGTTTCTTCTACTTGAACACCTGCTTCATTATATTTATAAACATAATATGGGCGGTCTGTTCCACTTCCATAATATGCAGATGCAAGCTTTCGTTCTCCATTTTCATAATATTCATATAACACATAATAATTCACTGTACCATCTACATTATATCTTGTTTGCTTTACACGATTTCCATTATCATTATATTCTGATACTTCATAATACCATAGAGAACCATCCATATAAGAATAGCCATAGTAAATATATTCTACTTGTTTCCCTGCTTCATTATAGTTATAAATGTACTCTGGACGGTCTGTTCCACTTCCATCATAGACTGCTTGCTGTTTTAATTCTCCATTTTCATAATATTCATATCTGGTATGAGAAGTAATTGTGCCATCTGCATCATAAGTCGTATTCTTTACTTGTTGTCCTGCCTCATTGTATTCATATAATGTATAATACTCTATGGTATCCTCTGCATCATATCTAGTAGATTTTATGATTTCTCCCATATCATCATACTCGCTGATAGTGTACCCATACAAAGAACCATCTTCATAATCATAAGAATAATCTGCTCTTTCTTTTAATATACCATTCTCATTATATTTTCTAATATAACTTGGTGTTCCATTACTATTATATTCTGCGACTTGTTTGCGTTCTCCATTTTCATGATACTCATACAATGTATAATACTCTAACTCACCATCTGCACTATATGTAGTATTTTTAATTGTTTGTCCTGCTTCATTATACTCAAATAATGTATAAGATTCCATTGTACCTGTTGCATCATATGCTGTAGATTTTATTATTTCTCCAATATCATTATACTCATTAACATCATATCCATACAATGAACCATCCGAATAGTAAGAATAACTTACCTCTTCTTTCAATACACCATCTTCATTATATTTTTCAATATATCTTGGTGCTCCATCAGCTCTATATTGTGCTCTCTGTTTGGGTTGTCCATTTTCATAATATTCATATAATGTATAAGAAGTCATCGTTCCATCTACATTGTAACGAGTAGATTTCACACGCTCTCCATTTATATTATACTCATATAACTCATAATAGTTTACTGTTCCATCTACTTCATAATCTATTAATTTTTTTGTTTGTCCATTTTCAAATTCTTCTATATGATATCCTGTCATTCTTCCATTTCTATAAAATTCAGTACGACCTCTTTGTGCTTCCATAGAATGGAATGTACAAGAAACTTCTGTACCATTCACTGTCACATTTTCTACATACCATACTTTTTCATATCTTGCATTAACTGCTTTCGTGGAAGCATTTCCATTATCATAATAAATACAATATCCATATCCTATATATTTATTGTCCTTATTATAATAACTTGTATGGTTTTCTTCCCCATCATAACTAACTCTATTTCTTCCTAAGAAATTTCCACTTGCATCATAATATTTCTGTTCAATTACTCTTCCTGCTTCATCCAAGGTCAATTCAAACTTCATTCCTGTTGCTTGGTCTACTACCGTAAACGCATTTCCTTCTGGTACAGCTGGTGTTGGAGTCGCTGTTGGTTTTGGTGTTGGAGTCGCCGTTGGAGTTGGAGCTGGTGTACTGCCTCCTAATGTTGCCGTTCTATTTTCATCTCGTCCATAATTTACATAATGAAAATAATATCCTACAATATCATCCCCAAATACTTCTCCTACGTCTTTATTACAGTCTTCATAAACAGTGTAATCAAATTCTCTACTTCCACTTCTACCTTCATAAATACCATAGTTAAAGAAATGATTCGTTGCCGCTTCATAGTCCTGTCCTACTGCCTGTGCTACGTCTGTATTGATGCTCAAATATTCTACTGGGTCAAAGACAGGACTTGCAGATTGCCCTAAAGCGATACCAGTCGTCATCCAGTATTGATACAATGCATTCTTCTCTGTACCTACGGTCTGTGCTAGGTCAGGATACTTTTCTACATAAAATTCTGCATCAAAAATACGATAAGATACTGATGTTTCATCAATTTCTATATTTCCACCTGAATTGCCACCATCACCACTTGTTCCAAGACCTGCAGTTCTGCCTTCTGCACGTCCATGATTGATGTAATGGATATAATATCCTTTGATTTCATCTCCATACAAGTCTGCTACGTCTGTATTACAAGCTTTATAAACAGTATAGTCAAAGTTTCCACTACCACTTCTGCCTTCTGCTAATGCATTTTGATTAAAGTGATTTGCTGCTTTCACATAGTCATTACCAAAAACTTGTGCCACATCTTTATTTGCCTGTAAATAATACTTTACACTAAATACTGGACTAGATTCTAACCCTGCTACTAAACCACTTGTTACAAAATGTTCATATGCTGCCACATAATCAGTTCCCACAGCTGCCCTTACTGATGGATTCACTTCTAAATAATATTTAGCATTAAATACCATCGAAGCATTTCTGCCCTCTGCCATACCAAAATTAATCCAATGTTCATACATTTTGTCTTTGTCATATCCTAAAGCAACTGCTACATCTTCATTTGCCATAGAATAATACTCAAAATCATACAAACTAGCCTCGATTTCTTGTCTTGTAGCCTCATCAACGACTACTCCAGCCGCATAAGCATCTACACTTGGCAACATTATTCCATGAGCAAACACAGAAGTAAGTACCATTGTTCCTGCAAGACAACTAGACAACACTTTTTTTGCATTTTTATACATGCTTTATTCCCCCTTATCACTTTATATACAATAAATTCATAAAAATTTTAGAATGAATTTATGTATTTTGATAAAGATACTATAGCATAATTCCAAAGAAAAGTCACTATTTCTGTGATTCCTTCTCATAAATAATTTGCCAATTTTCCTAACTTATACTATAATATAACTACTTAGAACAACCTATTCTATAGTAAAAAGACGAGGTGACAACTATGAAACCAATTATTCGCAAAGAAAATGTAAAAACTATGTTTGAATCCAAATTTATCCATGTGTTTGACTTACAGTATGAAGAAGGAAAACATTACTTTGACGCTACAAGAAGACCATTAGATAAACTGATGGCAATCAAGTCTGATGAAGAATTCCGTACTGCACTTCCTGATGCCGTTACTTGTTTTGTCATTCTAAAAATCAAAGGAGACGAACCAAAGTTATTACTTGCAAGAGAATATCGTTATCCAGCAGGACAATTTTTAACAAGTCCTCCAGCAGGATTATTAGACCCAGAAGATGAAAATGCTAAAGACCCAATCCTTGCTACCGCTAGACGAGAAATTCAAGAAGAAACTGGAATTATACTTTCAGAAAACGATTCTTTATATACAATTAATCCATTACTCTTTTCCACTCCAGGTATGAGTGACGAAAGTAATGCCCTTGCTTGTGCTATTGTAAACTTAGAAGATACTTCTTGCTTAACACAAGAAGGTGCAGAAGGACAAGAATTATTTAATGGTTTTATCCTTCTTTCTAAGGCAGAAGCAAAAGAAATGCTGACCTCTGGCAGAGATTCCGAAGGAAATTTCTATTCTATGTATACTTGGGCTTCTCTTATGTATTTTCTTTCTGATTTATGGAATTGAGTCAATAAGTACCCAATCCGCCACTTAGGTTTTTACTAACTTGAAGAGATAAACTTATTTGACTCGGTTAAAAAATAAAAAGGGGCAATCGGAAAATAGAATTAATATAGGCAAAGTTGTTGATTTATTTGATATCTGATAAGGACCGTAAAGAAACGGCAGTCCTTGGCGAGGTTTTTTCGAGCCTAGTACTGTTCCGTTTCGTCCCGAGCGAGAGCGTGTCCTAGAAGATATCAAATAAATCAAAGCTTTTCTCTATTTACCGATTGTCCCCTATTTTTTTATCTTAAAAATGCACCTGTATGTGTATCTGTTGCAAAGGTAATTGCATTATACAATACAAGAATATCTGTTACTCGATACTGCTTAATAAACTGAGAAATTGGCATATTAAAATACCGAAAATCAACTAAATATACCTTTTCATAATTTCCTACTGTCATTGGTGCAAAACAATGAGCATAAGAATCCTTAATAATAAGTAATGTTCCTTCTCCTTCACTATTGGAACTAATTTCAGTTAAACCATGATTTCCATCTAAATAATAAGAATATTTATCTTTCACTCCTAAATATTCTTCGAGATACATCGTATCAAAACTTTCTACCATATCTACAGTTACTTTTACTTTCGATGGCGTATTTGGTAACTCAAACCGATGCATTTGGTCATTACTTAACTCCACATTTAATTTGGAATGTACTGTACCTAAAAAGTCTTCTGCTACTACGGTCTGCTTTACATCTTCCAATTCTGGTACAGAAAGTCCCATAGCCTCTGCCCATGCCTGATACGCATAAAATGCACCAAGTGTTGTCCAGTGATGGTCCGTTTTATAATAAATATATTCCTCTGCGTGTTCCTTTAAAATTTCTCGAACATCTAGTGCTGTTCCTTCTGGCAAACGCTCATAAATCGTATCTATCATTCCATTTTGGTCAAATCCCGAAGCAAACGATGGCAATTTTTCTGTTAAAATTTCTGAGGCTGTAGGTACTAACATTACTTTGATATGTTCCCCTCCAAGTTGTTCTGCATATTTTTGTGTAAATTCCACCAAACGGTCCATACTCTTTTGTAACATTTCTACATCAATTTTGGAATCTTCATGACGTTCCACCAAATAACCATCCTTGCCAAGATAAACCCCATTGATGTCTTGCTTATTCAATGCCATTTCACTAAAAACTTTTAACTGAATCCAAGAATCTCTTAAGAAAAACTGGTCTGTAATATAAGTTTCATATTCACTCATAAACTTTCCACTAAATAATTTTTCCCATGAGAATTCTGGCATTGTAGCAAGCACTCTATTTTCATTTTCAGAAAAAGTTCTCTTTGGATAGACAAACGTCACTCCAGTAAATCCAAATATAAGCACTAAAAAAAGAATTGCTGCTGCCTTGGAATAAGTTTTTCTTGTTTCCATCTAGTTTTTCCTTTCTTTTTTAAAACCTAAAGTATAAGAATGGATTATAGGTTGCATCCACTAAATAGGCTGTAGAAATAATAAAAATTCCTGCTACAAATACCATCTGCAATACCGTTGAAATCGTTTCCCCAACCTTTTTTGCTTGCATCTGATATAATTGTTCCTGCACTTTTGCTACCAATTGTTTTGGATATGGTGTAGAGGCAAGAATTAATATCACAAACATTACTGCATAACTAAACAATAAATAAAGCGATTCTGTACTAACAAATCCTGCTCCAGATAATCCAAACATTGCTTTTAAGTACTGTATTCCTAATGACATATTGTCAAAGGCAAAAAATGCCCAACCAATCCAAACTAAGAAAATCGTATAAATATGAGAAAAAATCTTATGCTTTTTTAAGAAATCAAGCCATAACAATTTTTCTAAAATAAGAAATATGCCAAAATATGCTCCCCATAACAAAAAGTTCCAACTTGCTCCATGCCAAATACCTGTTAATAACCATACAATGGCAATGTTACGAATTTGCATTTTAAATCCTTTTCGATTTCCGCCAAGCGGAATATATACATAAGAACGAAACCAACTTCCCAAAGAAATATGCCATCTTCTCCAAAATTCTGTAATACTTCTAGAAATATAAGGATAATCAAAGTTTTCAAGGAAATGAAATCCCATCATTTTTCCAAGACCGATTGCCATATCAGAATAACCCGAAAAGTCAAAATAAATTTGGAATGCATACGCTGTAATTCCAATCCATGCCATCAGCACTGGAATTTCTCCTTCTGGTCTTGCACTAATCATATCCCACAACAAGCCAATGTTATTTGCCAACAATACTTTTTTCCCAAGACCTGTCATAAAACGCATCACACCAGTGGCAAAATTGTCCATTGTTTCCTTTCGTCCTTCTAACTGTTCTGCTACGGTATTATACTGTACAATTGGTCCTGCAATTAACTGTGGGAACAAGGCAACATATGCACCAAAGGAAATGATATTTTTCTGTGGCAAGGCATCACCTCGATAAATATCAATTGTATAAGACATTGTTTGAAAGGTATAAAAGGAAATACCTATTGGCAATGCTAATTCTAATAAAGGAAGTTCTACACCTGGAATTAAATTTAAATTTGCTATGACAAAATCTGCATACTTAAAAAATCCAAGTAATTCCAAATTAATAATCATAGAGGACAATACAACTAGCTTAGCTTTGCCCATCTCATTTTTCTGCTTTAATCGGTACACCAAAAGACCATGAGTGAAATCTACAACCGTAGAAAATAACATAAGTACGACATAGATTGGTTCTCCCCAAGCATAGAAAATCAAACTTGCAATAAATAAAATTGTATTTCTAAACTTCTTCGGTGCAAGAAAATAAAGCAGTAACACAATCGGCAAATACCGAAACATAAACATTAAGCTACTAAATACCATTTTATTTTCCTTTCATAAGACAAAATAATTACCAGCCAATCAGCAAATGATTCACTGGTATTTTTTCAACAGTAACATAAAACTATAATGGGGGTTCTTCTCCCTCTTTATTTTGATACTTTCCTATTTCTTCTATCCATAACCAGACATTTGCTAGGTCATTTACTGTCAATTGTGTCAAACCAAATCTTTTAGAATCTTCTTTTTCATAAGTTCCTAAAACACCTGATACTATCAATTTTTTTCCCACACAAATATCTTTACTTAATTCTTCTACTATATCAAAACGAACTGCTACAAGTGTATTTTCTTGTACTTCTTCTGTAAACTCAAGATTTAACCAAATCACTTTCTCTTGTTCTTCTATGGATTCTACTGTTCCAGTAAATACTGCATAATTTTGTGCAGGTCCTATACGGTGAAATGCAACACCAAATTCTGCCGAATCTTCACCTGTTTCTGATAATAAAGAAATTCCATGCTCTCTTGTATTTTCTTTGTTTTGATTCCATACAAAATTTCCTACACTAGCTAACCCTACACAAACAGCTACTGTGGCTACCATTTTCATAACCCGAGAGGAAGCATTTACTTTTTTGATTGTAGTTTGTTGTTCTTCTGTATAAACAGCGGCTTTTTCATAAATACCCGCAATAAATTCTTCGTTTGATTTCATAATTTCCTCCCCTGAAAGTATTTATTTTTGAAGTGCAAGCAACAACGCCTTTCTAGCACGATGAGCTAGTACCTTTATCTGTGGCAAGTTTTTCCCCATAACTTCTGCCGCTTCTTTTAATTTCATTCCTTCTAATTCTGTCAATACTAAAACTTCTTGATATTCTTCTTTCAGGCTTTTCATTGCACGATATAATTCTTCCTTTCCCTCCTGTTCTAATAACTGAAGTTCTGGATTTTCTTTTGTGATTGTATTTAATTCTTCTTCTGTTTGAAAATCGGTTAAAAATTCTTTTTGTGATTTTCGCACATAATCTACTGCTTTATGATGTCCTATCGTATATAAATACGTTTTAAATGAAGCCTTTCCTGGCACAAAACGCTCTTTATGCACATAAACTTCTACAAAAGCATCCTGTGCCAAGTCTTCTGCTATTGTTATATTCTTTACTATTTTATTCAAATAATAAATAAGTCCATCTTTATACCGAATGACAAGACGTTCAAAACCTGCATTATCTCCAGCTAAAAATATGGAATAATCAGTTTCATCTGTACCCATGTTACCCCTCCCACAGATTTTATAGCATATTTACTTTATCATTATTAGCAAATCAATCCATGATTTACTACCATGTAAACAATACCAATTTCTTTTCTCTATTTTTTATTGTAACACATATTCAGACGAAACTGCAACGATTCTTATCTATTATTCCCAGATTCCTAAGTATGCTTGTAACGCATATACTGCTGCCATATTCTGACTTTCATAATATCCCATCAAATCTTCTTCTGTTGTAAGTCCATATTCTTCTGGATTATCTAACGCACCACCAAGAATAGAGAAACATACATAATCACCTACAGTAGCTACTACTGCTGTTTTTACTCTTGCTTCATTCATTGGATACTGGAAAGATTCTTCTACTAAATATGTCTTATATTGTTCTAATGCATTTTGCACATTTTCTAAATTACCTTCGGATGGCTTAATTAACACAAACATATCCGCATTTGCAGAAATCATTGGAACTTCTACAATCGCTTCTTCATACCAAGAAGCATCTAACTTTAATGTTTCTGTCATATAAGTTACATCATCCTGCACTTGCATATTTGGAAGATACGCACCAAAATAAGCCTTTCTTACCGCATTTGCCATCTTATCTACTTCTGTCCAAGGTTCTACAATAATTTCCCCTGCGATTACTGCTTTAATTGTATCAACAGCTACCTGATTACTTTCCTTATATGCTTCAATCAATGTTGCTTCGTCTTCATACATCATTTCATCTGCTACCATACCACCAAGAGCAGTAAAGCATACATAATCCCCTACTACTTCTACTAAAGAACCTGTAATTCTAGCTAAATTAGATGGATACCAGTTATCATTGATTCTCATTTCCTGATATGCCTTTAATGCATTCAATACATTCTCTTGATTTCCCTCGGTTGGATGTACTAATACAAAAGTTTCTACACTGTTTGTCATCATTGGATATTCTGCAACAACAGCATCATACCAAGAAGCATCTAACTGTAAAACATCAGATAAATAATACTCATCTGCCTTTGTATCTGGACCATATAATGCACCATATGCTTCTTGTACTGCCTGATGAATATTTTGAATTTCCTGTGCTACGTCCTTTTGTGGTGCTTCGGTTGGTGTTGGTGCTTCTGTTACCGTTGGAGTTGGTGTTGTATCTGTGTCATTATTACCACTGCCACATGCGGCAAGCATAGTTACTGTGGATAAAATTACTGCTACTGTTAAAAATTTCTTTCTCATAAAATCTAGTCTCCTTTTTTCTTCTTATATCAATTTTTTATTTATCATTTTTTGTTTACACTCTTTATTCGCAAAAAATAAAAAAAGGTTACACTACATTTTAAAAATTTTTTTATAAAATTTTTTTCACATAAAAAAATTACCTACCATTACATTTAATAATGCAACAGTAGGTAATGTATTTCTATTTTATTTTTTTCTAACAGAATATCCAAATGTTCCGATTTCTGCTCCTAATTCTTTATAAGCTCCATGAGAATATGCCATTAAACCCGTATCATTTAAATGGAACTTTCCATTTTCATCCATATACGAATCATCTACTTGAATACTTACGACCTCTGCTAAAAACATCGCATGGCTTCCTAATTCTTTTACTTCTGTTACTTTACATTCAATATTCACAGGACACTCTGCAATTCCCGGTGCTTTCACCACATTAGATGTTTGTGGTGTCAATTTAGCCTCTTTAAACTTGTCCACCTCTTTACCAGATTTTACACCACAATAATCCGTAGCATAGGCTAATTCTTTTGTTGTTAAATTAACGACAAATTCTTTCGTTTCCTTAATAATAGCATACGAATATCTCTCTGGACGAACAGAAATCGAGAGCATGGGAGGATTCGTACAAACCGTAGCCGCCCATGCAATCGTAATAATATTTGGCTTTTCTCCCTCTCTTTGACAGCTTACCATCACTGCTGGAAGAGGATACAACATATTTCCTGGTTTAAATGTCACTTTTGCCATACTTTTTTACTCCTTTTCTTCGATATATCTTTCATAAAAAATCTTATTTTCTTTATCCTAAAAGATAATTTATTCGGTTAAAAAATTCATTTTTATCACTTGGTTTACTAATTGCCACGCAATACTGCCTTCTCTTAACTTATCTAATGCTTGTTCTAATTTGACCCATTCCGCCTTGTCTACTTCTTTGGAAAGTACAAACTCTGCTTTTTTTACAGTTGCACGAAATCCAATCATTAACATTTCTTTTTTAATATAAGGATAGGTTTGAACAAACTCTAATTCGGAAACATCTAATCCTAGTTCTTCTTTTACTTCTCTGTAAGCAGTTTCCTCTGCGGATTCCCCTAACTTGATTACTCCCGCTACACAAACATAATTTGTTTTAGAAACATAGTCTTGACGGAGCAAGGCAATTTCTCCACATTCATTTACTACTGCACAAATAATACAGCTCGTAAACATATCCCACAATGGAACTTCACAAAAAGGACAATAAGGAATTTCCCCCTCATCCCCAATTTCTTTCACTATTGCTTTTGTCCCACAATGAGGACAATAAGTAAAACGCATTCTTTCACCACCTCATACAATTTTTACATCTTATAGTATTGCCTTACATACTGTAATTTTCTCATAAAAACTTCCCATCAGAAAATCCATTCATACAAAATCGCATACAATTCTCTTACATAATATGTTGGAAACAACCAAAAAACGGTATGGCCTGATACTGCTCCATACTCTAACTCAAGACTTTTTGCAATTTGCCCTGCACGATATTGATGATATTCACTGGTTGCAATCGCAATGTTCTCACACAATCCTTGTTCTTCTATCAATTGCTTGGCATATAATAAATTTTCTCTTGTATTGGTAGACATTTCTTCCTTATATAAACGTTCTGGTGCAATTCCTTTGTCTACTAAATAACGATACATACATTCTGCTTCGCTAATGTTTTCTCCATCCCCTTGACCACCAGACAATACACAAACCGCATCTTCTTGCTCTAACAAATACTCATAAGCAGCCTCTAAACGCTCTTGTAAAGAAAGACTCGCTCGTTCTCCATACACACGACATCCAAGTACAACTACCGTTGCTTTTGGTTCTGGTGTTTTCGTTGCCGCCCAAATCATACAAATAGACTCAAGAACTACAAGTGCTGTTATAAAAAATAAAATACCAAAAAAACTAAAATATAACCACTTCTTTTCTTGTTTCCATTGCCTAACTATAGAATGAATTTTAGGCATAAAAAGTGTATAAAAAAATAACACTACTGCAACAACCATTCCTGTTGCATTTCCTATATTTAATTGAACAGACAATGTCAATGGAAGAAAGAACCATACAAAACCAACCATTGCTATAAGAAAAAGCAATCCTCGTATGAAAAATAAGTTCTTTTGTTTCATAAAATTTTCTCCATCCCTATTTTTTGTGGAGTTAAACCACAAGCCTCATAAAATTTCATTGCATTTTCGTTCAGACACCACACATTCAATGTTACATTGTAAAACTTTTGTTCCTTTGCAAAATTTACGACATACTCATACAAACGCTTTCCAATATGCTGTCCTCGAAGTTGTTCGTCTACACATAAATCATCAATATATAACGTACGAATATCCGTCATAATTTCATGATTTTGATGCTGTTGCATCATACAAAACGCATAACCAAGCACGTTATCAGCTTCATCCACTGCAACAAAAATTGGTGTTGTATCCTCTTTGATTAGCTCTACTAATTCTTTATCTGTATATTTTTTCGCATTCGCTTTAAATAAATCAGGTCTTCCCTTATGATGTACCATTAATACTTGACGAAGTAAATGGTTAATTCCTTCTATATCTCTTTCTTTTGCTCTACGAATTAACATTGTTTCAACCTCCTTTTTTTTAACAAGTGTATCATGTTATTTTTTTGTTTACAATATTTTTTCAAAAAACTTTCTAGTTATCCTTCTCAAAATTCGTTTTTGCTACTTCTTCCTAAACGCAAATTGCTCGTTTTGCGTTCAAAAAGAGACAGAATAGTATAATTTACCACTTATACTACTCTGTCCCTTTTTCTCTCCTATTTTTTATATTATAATTATTTCCACCTTTTTATTCTCCTAAATAAATTTCTCGTTTTCGTTCTATTTCTTCTACCATTTCTTCTAACGTGATTTCTCCGTCTAAGTAATCCCAAAACTGATTCCAGTAAATATCTGCATTCATCATAAAGGAAACTTCTCCGTTAGCATATACTTGATAACACTCTTTGATAAATGGAGTATCCGTATAAGTAGACTCGTCTTGTAATAAGAAGGAATTTTGTTTTGTCATCATATAGCGACAAAAAGTAGAAATATACTCCAAGGTGGCTTCTAAATTTTTAGAGTTTGGATTAACCGCAAGAAAGGTTAATGTTCCAATATTTCCTGCTTCTTCGGATAGATTTGGTACGCCTGCAATGCCTACTTCTTCCGAGTCACCAGCCAATTGTGCACACCATAATAAATCACTTAGATAATAGTGATAAGAATATCTTGTTTCTATTGGGTCGCCTTGTCTTAAGCTGATTATCAGATTATAATCTAGTAATAACATTCCTGTTTTCTCATACATATCCTTTATTTGCTGTGCATATGTTCGGAACACTTCGGTATCAAACGTATCATATTCTAGTAAATACTGATGAAATAATTCTTCCGCTAAAATTAAAGTAGAAACACTGCCTTGCTCTGGTGTTGTTGTTTCCACTTGTTCTACTAAGGTTAACCATTCTCCAAAAGTCATCTTAGAAAAATCAACGGACTGCGTTTCACTATATTCTTTGGAATATAATAACGTAGGTATCGCAAGTTCCACAGGTATCATCCAAATATCGCCATCTTCGTTAGTAGCTAATTCTTTCATATAAGGAAAACAAGCATCTAAATATTCTTGTACTCCTTCTACTTCATTGAGTGGATAAAATGCTCCATTCTGTTTAATATTATAAGAAATATCTTCTCTACTACTTAATAAAAAGATATCAAAGTCCGTATCCCTCGCTAATACTTTTAAAGCATAGGCTTCTGCATTTAAAAATTGATGTTTCATGCGATATCCACAGCCATTGAGAGAATTCGTTGTGTCGGAAAGCATTAACAGATGAATTTCTTTATTTTCTTTTAAAGTATCTGTAATATGAACTCGTTTTACTAGCTTTGTATCATAATCATAGTAAAAAGCAAATCCTTTTGTATAAGCAATCGTATTCCAAATGGTGGAGGTATCGGTTGTAATCTGTGCTTTCATACCATCAATCGTTCCATAATGCAAGATGGAATTATCCAAAAAAAGAAAGCCATCTTCACAAGAATATAAGTTGTTCATTTGTCCAGAACTGCGATTCCACTCTCCTACTTCTTGCAGTGTTTCTTCTGTTGGAGAAAACTCTAAAAATCCAAGTCCTTTTTCTTCATTATAATGATAAATCATTAATGTGTCATTCTTAGTTGGAAAGATGTTTAAAGGAATTTCAATATCAAAAAATTCCACTTCTGGCTGTTCTTCTACTCTAGAAATTCGTGCAATTGCTTCTGAAGAATAATTTAAAGTTCTAATTTCTGGAAGCAACGTATAACTGTTATATTCCGCAGTAGAAGATTCCCCAAACAAATAGAAATAATCCCCAAGAACAACTAATTGTTCCACAATAAGAAACTCCTCGTGTTTTATCTCTACTAATTCATTCAGTTCCCAAGTAGTAAGGTCAATTGATGCTAAAACGCTACCTCCTACTTTGGATACAACACAATATAAGATGCCATCTTCTATTACCATAACTTGTATATTTCCATTTCCTAAAGCAATCTCTACTTCCTTTATACAAGTACCATCCAAATCATAGACGCAAAACTGTTGTGCTTTTTTCCCATCCTTGGAAGTAAAATTGGAAGTATATAATAAGCCATCCTCATCTACAGCAAGATTATCTGCCTGCTCTGTTTCTATGTATTGAAATATCTCCGGCTCAATTGGTAATGTTTCTATCTCTTTCGTTGCTTCCGTTTGACAACCAGTAAACAACAACAGAAGCATACATTGTAGTATAAACCATATTCTTTTCATACCGTTCTTCCTTTTCATTTATTTAGTTAAAAATTTTACTCTTACCTTAGCCTCTCCTGTCGCATCCATTGTATCTGTCAGAATCCGAACCCATGTTCTTTTAGATTTCTCATCATATGGATTAAAACAATTCAAACCATAAATTTCTTTTCCATCAGTATACAAACTAAGTAACGAATAGAAGTTATTATTATGCCAAATATCCGCACATGTTATTTCTCCACTTTGAAAATCCATACGATACAATATTGCATTAGTTGTTACCCAAAGGGCATCTTCTGTTACTATAAATCCCTTTATCATTTGTTTTCCACTATTCAAATCTTCTCCTATCTCTATTTTTTCCATTGCTGGTACGAAATCATAGTATATCGTTTCTCCTGTTTCTAAATTTGTACAAGAAATACTCATTTTCTCCGCAGAATATAACATATTTCCTATGACACAAAAATAAGCCCTGTTTACTGATAATTCTATGTGTTCTTTTTTTCCATCTTCGTTTGCTGTTCTGCTTTCTAATCGAAATTGATACTCTGGTGGTGCATAAGAAAACTTATATTCTTTCCATCCTTTTGTCACAGTTTCTTCTGTATCTACCACAGGTTCCGTTGCTCCAAATGGCAACTGATAAAAATACTTTTCCTTACCATTTTCTGTTTTTACTTCATAAGAAAAATAAACTCCTCTTTCATCTACAAATAACTTATGTTTCTCCGAATGTTCCATTTCCCCTGCTTCATATACCAACTCTACTGCACCACTCGCTGGAGTATAACAATAAATATCCCCACTCTTCATCTCTTGTAATTCATACTTTCCATAACAATCATCTACCATAAAATAAATAACACCTTGATATGGATATAGTTCTTTCACTGGCATAGCAAGTGCTAATGCGATTTCTCCATCTTTAATACGATATAAATAATCATCTTCACTTTGATTGACAAAATAAATAACTCCCGTTGTTTCATCTACACAAAAGTAAGAAAAACCTTCTAACCCTCCATGTGCAACATCCACAGATAACATTCGATTTGCCTTATTATACGTTTCTGCGATAGGAGTTTTTAGTTGTTCTAATTGTTCACAAAGACCGTCCGTTTTTGTAACAACTTTAGAAAAAGAATCTTCTTCTTTTTCTTTAAAAACTTTTGTTGTAGGATTTGGTGTTACCGTAGCATCTGTATGTTCTATTGCAATGGTTGGTGTTACATCTTCAGAATTAGATTCGGTTGCACAGCTTATCATTCCTAATGCTATTACACTGATACATAACAAAACAGAACTTCTCTTTCTCATAAAAATTCCCCTTTATTTCTAAATAAAAACACAAATTAGTGAAAGAATACCTTCTTTCACTAATTTATGCTAATATCATTTTAATCTTACTGACGACAACTTGGGTTCATGTGTTCAAAAAAGTCCCTTGAAAATTCACTACCCGTCTGTCCACACAATCTACATTTTTCAATGTAATGCCTTCTGACCCATCTCACTCTACAGATTCCTCCTGTAGATGTTTCATGCTCATCATATTCTGCTGCCAATACTGTCTGACCAACAACTTCTTCTGTATAAACATGCTGTGGACAAGGTTGAGCATTTGCTGTTGTTGGCACAATCATCGCACAACATATTGCTGCCATAGATACCGCTGTGGCTAACTTTTTCCATACTTTCATCGTAGTTCCTCCTTCCTTTTGTATTGATTTGTCTTTCGGATATTGTCTAGTTCCTGTTGACATCTTTACTATAACATACGAAGAGTTCCTTGAAAAGGGACAGAATAGTATAATTTACCAATTATACTATTCTGTCCCTTTTTCTCTCCTATTTGATATGTTACAATTATTCCCACAAGAAAAATGGAAAAAAGAAAGGACTTATCACTATGAAAAAATTATGGAAAAAAGCTACTATCATCTCTACTACTGCACTCTTACTCTGCCTTACTAGCATTACCACTACTACATTTCCTATAGTTGTTACAGAAACCGACCAAATTTCAGAAGATACAAAAGATAAGCAAGGCAATAAGGAAAATGAGCCTGAAATACATCCTTTATCAGATAGAAATAACGCTAATAAGGATACAACCGAAACTCCTTTATCCTAATTTTGAAAAATCTCTTTTATACGATTTTTCATCCAAGTTTCATTCATTTCTTCTCTATTATAAATATCTAACACAATACAATCCTGCATACATAAAAGACGGTCTAGGTTTTCTTTTTCAAGAAGACCTTCTTTTTTTTCTTCATTCCACATTAAATCATACATATTACCTTCCACATATTCTAAGTGCCGAAGTTTCAAAGATTGCTCCATTATTTTCTTATTAATTTCTATTGCTTCTTCATATTTACCATCATCTCCTATATAACTAGCTATTCCTCCCATAATCAGTCCATATGTTCTTAAAATAGGGGCTATCGTTATCTTTTTTTCCCAATATTCTAAATATTGTCGCAATATAAAAAAGTATTGTTCTCTTTCCTTTTTTTCTGAATTCTTCGCTATATTAAAAGATATAACAAGTTCTTTTGTTGTAAAATACTGTTCTTCAGAATTCCACCTTTTTGTTTTTTCTTTTTCTTCTAATGGTCGTAATATAATCTTTAATGGCATTGTATATGCTAATATAGCCTTAGCACGTTGTATAAACTCTTGTTTTTTTATTTTCTTTGTCTTATAAGCTAAATATACTTCTTCATATTCTATGTATTGTTTATTAATTAATGGTTCCATCGAAATCATTTCTTTTATTTTTTTTAATAATTTTTCTGCTTCTACATATTTTTGTTGATTTACTGTAACTCGATATTTTTCTTCCAATCGAAGCACTTCTTGATTCTCTGTTACAAGAAAAGAATGGTGCAGTTCACTAGATAAATAAAATCTTTGGAATAATCTTCGCACAGTTTCTTTCTGTGGATTTACCTCTTTTTTTTCTAATCTCGTAATTGTTTTAGCAGAACAAATGTGGTCTAAACTTTTTTGGGTGACTTGAAACATCTTTCGTCTTGCTTGTATGACATCATTGATACAATAAATTTCTCTCTTTTGATAAAACACTGTATAATGATTCGTCTGTTTTGGAATATTCCATATTTCATATAATCGATGAAATACTTCTAAAAATGTAGTTGTCTCCTTTTGTTCTTTTTTATATTGCTCTATGGTTACAACATCTAACACTTCCTCTTTTTGTAATAAAAAAGAAAGTATCTCTTGCTTCATCTGTAACAATTCCAAAAGAAAATATGCTTTTTTATGATTCCTAATTGCTTCTATTCCATCCGTA
>CALAEX010000200.1 GCA_937891165.1 uncultured Lachnospiraceae bacterium
GAAGTTTTATTGTATAATAACTTTGACGTACAAGGTCACCTCTTTCGTGTTTATTTGTGTGCAAACTTATTATACTACGAAAAGCCCTTGTACGTTATTTATTTTTCAAAAAAACTTGTAAAGTGGTGTATTATTTATTTTCTTCTATCATTCTTACTACTCATGACAAATTCCATCAATCCAAGCAAACAACTCTTCCAAGTCATAATCACCAGAATGAGGAACATTCCATGGAGAATGATAATCCACATTACAGTTTTGCTCCTTTAATTTCAATACCAACATCGCAGATATTGCCAAAGATGTATCTCTGTCACATTCCCCATGACGAATACGCCCGTGCTGTGTTTTTGTTGCTTTGCTATCTTCTACATAACTCATTGGATTTAACATTTTCACAATGTTTTCTTCTGCCATCGTTCCATTTAATAAACTGTTTTCTTTACCATATTCCGTAAAGTGTCGTACATTGGTTGTTTTATTTCCAAATAAGTCATTTTTTGGACTATCCATTGTTAAATCATCAAAAGCAGGAGCTGTTTTCATTCTTGTAATATCCTTTGCATATTCATGCCAATCTATATTTTGAATTTCTCCATCACTAGTCGTAATCCAGTTCTTATTCGAAATATCTTATAAGATAAGTGTACCTAATGCTAAGTTAGCTCTAACGAGCTTATATTTATACATTTTAAGTACACAAATTTTTTATGAAAAATTAAATTTTCTAAAATTTATACATCAAGGCATACAAAAAGGAAACCATTACTTTTTACTAAGTTTTGGTTTCCTTTTCCATTAAATTCTATACACTTGTTGGGTATAAACCTTTGGTATTTATTGTAAGTTCTCGCTTTGCGTGTTCATTATAATTCATACTCATATTATGGCTATTGTCTGAAATTAAATCAAACAGCAAATCTCGTTTCTCATAAGTATTGAGATCTTTATGTTTTGCCAGCCAACTAAAGAAAGTGAGCCATAAATCTAAATACTTTGTAGCTGGTCTATTTCTATCGGGTTCTAAAAAATCTTTTAAGTCTGCACATACTGCATTGATACGAGCCAAACTAAATGGTCCTTTTACATGTTTGTTTGATAATATCTGTTCAAGTTATATTCCCTCTGATTCAGCAAGTTCAATATATGCGTTGTTTTCGTCTGTCACTAATATTGCATCTTCTGCAAATCTTCCACCTAATGCCTTTGTAGCATCGTCAGAAGTTAATTTTCCAACTGATACTGGTGCTACAAACAAATTCTTGTTTCTATCCGTACAAACTACAATGTTTGTTTGGTCACGATTACTTATACCTCTGTCATAAGTCAATACATCATCATTCAAAAATTTTTCTAACAAATCAGGTTTATTCTCTTTTAAATTGTCATAATGATTTTTGTCCATAAGATATTCCATTTTTTCTTCATAACTTCTTTGATGTCTTGGCATACGTTCTAATACATCTATAAAAAATGATGAGTCCTTTTTACCTTTGAAAGAAGTGTGAGTGAATGTTTCATCTGCTTCGGCTATATCTATAAAATTGTCTTGCTTACCATACACCTTTGATAATACTTCAAAAACTTTCTGCACATTGTACCAGACTGCTGGCTGACTTATTCCTACATTCTTAGAAATTTCTGTTGTACTTAATCTGTCTACCATACCTCGTAATAATTCTTTCCATTGTCCAACAGATAATTTTGAATGATAGAAGATTGTACCATTCGATTCTGAAAATGTTTTTCCACAATCTTTACACATATATCTTTGTCTACCATTCTTTTTATAACGGACACTACCACATTTTGGACAACTTCTGATTGTATTTATGTCTTTGTCTTCAGTAGGTTCTTTATCCTTTTTCAATTTGGCTGACACTATTGAATGTAATAGCTCTAAGTCTGCAACAGACAAGTCATCAAGACTATTGATAAACTGGTCATAAAAATTCTGCATGTTCGCTCCTTCCAATACATGGTCGGAGACTTCCCTTCAGCCATATTCAATGTTTTTTAACATTGCCATTTTGTATAATGCTAATGCTTGTTGCTGTTTTCTTAAAATATTTGCTTGATCTTCTGATGCTTCTTGCAAAAGTATTTCTGCTTGGTCAAATATACTTATTATTTCTTGTTTAAGCTGTTCTTTTTCTGTTGGCTGTTCAATTTCTAAGATAGGAACTTTGTCATAAATGCCTACCGCATATCTGACACTTTCCATATCTTTTAATTGTAAACCTATCATTACACCAAATAAACCTACTAAATTAGAA
Organism: uncultured Lachnospiraceae bacterium; assembly: GCA_937891165.1. Lineage (GTDB taxonomy): Bacteria > Bacillota > Clostridia > Lachnospirales > Lachnospiraceae > SIG299. Next base: position 2,277 of record CALAEX010000200.1, read on the forward strand.
TTGATTCTCTTATTTTGCAAGACTGCTATTTCAAGCTCGTTTAATTGATATTCAGTAATCACTTCTACACCTAACTTTTTTGCATAAGCCTTAGCTTCGCTTGTCATACGATTTGTTGTAATTACTACTGGGTAGCCATCACCACCAAAATACTGACACCCCGTATAAATTTCTTGTATTGGTGCTTTGCCTACGGTTCTGTTATAGAATTTACATTGTATGTAATATTTGTACTCTTTTCCGTCAATAGCAATAGTTGCTACAACATCTACACCATTGTCATTTCCACCCGTTAATTTTGTTTCAAATCCTAAAACCCTTAATATGCCTTGTGTCCATCTCTCAAAGTCATGTCCAGTTCTGCAATATCTTGGATGAAAACCATTGTCGAACATATTTTCGATGCCTCCTTAATTTTTAAAAGATATCTTTTATATTTTTGACGTAGTTGTTCTTAGATGATGGGGTGTTTTTGACATGATGTTAATGCAATATAATGTATATTGAAATCACATGACGCATAGCTGATTTTCGTCTCCAACTGTATTTAGTTTTTGCTTTCATTTGTTAAATGTGACTAAATACTGGATTGAAAGTTTGTTAAATTTGCTACTACAAAAAATAGAGCCATTTGCCACTTTTTGAGTGGAAATGACTCCATTGAAATGATTGTTGTTATTTTGTTGAGTTATTTACAAATCGTATTTATGTAATCGGTTGGTCTGCTTTTTGCTTGTGTTTGATGATTGCTTTTATCACAAAGCAAATCAGCAACACAACAATGGTAAATGTTCCATACACCAAAATACTTGTGTACCAAGGGGCTGAATATGCCACATACATTTCAGGGTGAGTTTTAAAGTTCCATACAACATAAATCGCATGCCCTATAAATACACCTATAAAAGTACCCATAATAATATTTAAGATATGATTCAACTTTTTCATACAAGCACACTTCTTTGTCAAATTCTTATTTATTTTTCCTTACTAATAAACAGACAATGAAAGCAACTGCACAACACATAAATGGTAATACATAATCTGCAATTAGACTACCCCAAAATGTTGCATTTACCCAATGTGGAGAAGTATAGAAAAGATATGTCCCCCATGCTGCAAGTGCTCCTGTTAGTAGTAAAGGAATTGCTTTAATTATTGTATGCTTTCCAACTCTACATAATAGTATCTGTATTGCAAATGATGGAATAATTCTAAGTGTCAGTAACATTATATCATTCCACATGGCAAACGGCCAAAGCAATAAAACCATAGGTGTAACAAATGCAATCACAAGCAAAATATTTATTGTTTTCTTCATAATTGAACACCTCCATTTATATAATTCCTTTTGTCACTTTAATTTTACCATGATGAAGTATTCTTGAGAATATACTTCATAAAATCTTAAAATTAATTTTATTATTACTTATCCGAAAGCAGAAAAATAGGCTCATCCATAACTGGGCAAGCCTATTTACTAAATTGTTCTAATTTTTCGTGATATTCACTTTTTATACATGCAATTTGTAGATTTATACAGGATTTTAATCAGCAACACTTATCTTATAAGATATTAAAAAATTTGTGTACTTAAAATGTATAAATATAAGCTCGTTAGAGCTAACTTAGCATTAGGTACACTTATCTTATAAGATATTAATATTTTTCAAAATTGACCAAATAAATTTAATAATGATAATTCTACATTCTCCCATCCTTACCATACCAGGCATCAGTTATCGTATGGGAGCTATGATTCTCGCCGAAATCGGTGATTTTAACCGTTTTGACTCTCCAGATAAGATACTTGCCTATGCTGGAATATCCCCCTCCACCTATCAATCAGGAAAACTAGAGAATTGCTATGCCCACATGGAAAAACGTGGTTCCAAATACCTTCGATACGCCCTTTATCATGCAACGAAATATATCTGCCATTGGGATGCTTCCTTTGGTTCCTATCTTGCAAAGAAACGAGCGGAAGGAAAACACTATAATGTAGCCTTATCCCACGCCACAAAGAAACTGGTACGTTTAATTTTTGCAATAGAAAAATCTGGACAATCCTACATCAAACCAGTTTAATCTTTTATCAATTTCATATCTCCTTTTTAGAGCACCTCTAAGGATGCTCTATTTGTCATGCAGTTTTCAAAGTACAAATTTATCAAAACTACTTTGGGTAATTCATTAAAAATTTTTATTTTTAGTCTTGACTTTTAATAGTTAGTCTTTCTTTTACATTTTGTAAAGAGTAAAATAAAATATATCCTAGACATTTTTTTTAGAAACATACATAATAGTATAAAAACATTAAGGAGTAATTTTATTATGAATGAATTAACAAATTATATCACAGAATATTTAGAATATTGTAAATATCGAAAACGCTTAGATAATAAAACTTTAAAAGCCTATCGTATTGACCTAAAACAATATCAGTCTTTTACTTCCAATTCTTATCAATCTTTTTCTAAAAACACCATTGATGAATTTATTACTTACTTACATAAACAATATAAACCAAAAACAGTAAAACGTAAAATCTCTAGTCTTAAAGCCTTCTTTCACTACCTTAATTATAAAGAAATCTTAACGGAAAATCCATTTTCTAAATTAGATATTCGTTTTAGAGAATCTAAACTTTTACCTAAAACAATTCCTTTTCACTCCATTCAAACCTTTTTATCAACAATCTATACAAAAAAAGAACAAGCCACTTCACAATATCAATTACGTTGTTGTATTCGTGATATTGCTGTCATTGAATTACTATTTGCTACAGGAATACGCATTTCTGAACTATGTAATTTAAAACCTTCTGACATTGACTTTAAGAATAATACTGTCTTGATTTATGGAAAAGGAGCAAAAGAACGTATCTTGCAAATTGGCAATCCAGACGTACTCTCTGCTCTCCAATTATATCAACAAACCTTTCAAGAAGATATCAACATATGTGGGTACTTCTTTGTCAATCGACTCCAACACAAATTATCCGACCAATCTGTACGTTTTATGATAAATCATTATGTAAAACTTGCAGGAATAGAACAACATATTACACCACATATGTTTCGTCACTCCTTTGCTACATTATTATTAGAACAAGATGTTGATATTCGATATATTCAAAAGATATTAGGACATAGTTCTATTAGTACTACAGAAATTTATACACATGTTTCCAATGTAAAGCAAAAAGATATTTTGTTTCATAAACATCCAAGAAATTTAATGGATATAAATAAAGGATAATTTCTAATTATTTATTGTTAATAGGAGGTATCAATGAACACTACCGAATATAAAGACCTTTTACAAACACTTTTTGGGAAGACTATTGCAATAATTTATATTTTTGAGGGTGAAGATGCATTAGGATATGAACATTATGAAACTTGGAAAACAGATGTTATTTCATCATGGATGTTTGCTGTTGAAGAACTTCACTGTTTACCATTAATAATGGATGTTCGTACTTTTGTTCAAAAAGCTATGAATAAATCATTACCTTATATTGATTATGTTATTAATTTAAACAATGGAACAAAAATTATTTCAACATTGGGTTTAGTACCATCTGTATGTAGTTTTTTAAATATTCCTTGTATTCCTTGTAATACAACTACTATTGTATGTGGTGAACATAAAAAATTATCTAATATTATTGCTGAGAGCATTGGATTAAATATTCCTAAAACTCTTCCCCCATATATTAATACAGGAATAAGTCGCCCCATTGGGCTTGGTAGTAGTCTTGGAATAAAAAAAGGATTTAATACTTCAATGAGAAATAATGAATTTATATATCAAGAATTTATAAAGGGATTTGACATTACAACTCCTATACTATTTAATCCTATTACAACTACATTAGAAGTTCTTCCTGCTATTCTATATGTTCCAAATAACCTTGATATAAATTGGTTTTTAGGAGAAGATGAAAAGCGTTTACATCAAGGTTATATTAAACATATAATTCCATTATCTCAAAATATAAAAGAGAAATATTTATCTTTAGCAATAGAAATGGGAATATCATCTTACTGTCGTATTGATGCAAGATTATATTGTGAATCTAAAGAAGAACTACCTAATTTGATAAATAATCCTATTCCATTAGACAAATTATATTTTTTGGAGATTAATCCTATGCCTACTATAAAAAATAATATTAATTTTCATACATCTATGGATAAGTTAAATAAAGAAGATTCTTTATTTAATTGTTATGAAATATATAAAGAATCGATTACAAAAGCAACACATACAGGATTTATTCTTTCTTGTTCCATGATTTCTTTACTTATAACCAAGCATTAAATATTATAGGATTATAACCTTTTTCCATAATAAATTCTTCTCTCACACCAGATAATTGACTAATTCGATTTGGCATTGAAAATTTAGAAAAATCAATATTTGGAAAACGTGATTGAATTATTATTATTTGTCGTGTTAATGTACCAGTTCCTAGCATATTATTAGTCAATGCACTAGATAAAATATTAATAACCTTATTATTTTTTAATATTGATTTTCCAAGTTCATGATGTTGTTCTAGTGCAATGACTAAAAGATTCATTATGTAATTAGCAGCAATAAACGGCAAATAATTACTAGAAAAGTTAGCTAATACAGCATCAAGTAACATACAGATTTCTTTTTCTTCTATTTTTTCATATGCACAAGCTCTAGTAATAAGAAAATTGCTTTGAAGACCTATTTTTTGAACCATTCGTTCTTTGGAGTAATCTAACCCCTTTTTAAAAAAAGTAATTGCCTCTGCAAAGTCTTTTTTATATAAATAAGCAACACCAACATTATTTAGGATAATTGACATTCCAACCATACCTGGAACATTACATATTGCCCTCTGTTGTAAGTCATTAAAATTTCTAGTATCTACTCTTTCTGTATAGAATGAGTGTACTAAAAAATTATTTTTACAATATATTGCATGATCCTCTACTTTATTTTTTTGAAAAATTAAATCAGCTTCTTGTAATAATTCTTTTTGTCTATCTCTTGTAATATTAGGAATAAATTGGGCAAAACGATATACATATGCTTTTAATAATTCTATATCTAATTCTTTTGATAAAGCTAAAACATCAGTAATATCAGTTCCACCCATATCTTTGCAATATATGCGATTTAACTTAGCTACCAATTCTAAACTATTTAATATAGTAATGTTAGCATTTGACTCTGTTCTCTCCATAGATATTCTATTTAATACATAATTAATATCTCCTATTGCTTCTGGTTTTTCATCAAATAGTAGATTTGTACGTATTTTAAAAAAATGAGGGCTTAATGAATTTATGATGTCATTTTTATCCCATTCTGAATTTAATAGTATATTTCTATTAGTTTTAGAACAAGTACTAAAACATTGTCTTGAAAAAGCATCAATAAAATCAATCATACTGTCTGCACCAGTATTAATGATTTTATATATTTCACATTCTCCATCATTACGTATAAATTTTACATTTGTATTATGAGGACAAGTGGATAATAAATTTTTTGCTCTATCAAAATCATTATCTTTTAAAATAATAATAATTGTTGGCTGAAGTGTACTTTCTTTATATAATGTTACTAACTGAGCTATATATTTAGTTGAAATATTAATTTCTTCTATAATGATAGGATCAATAACATCTGGTCCGGCAGCTTGATGTTCTGTAACCATAAATAACTTATATAGAGATGTAACTACATCTACTAATCCTATGGAAGATAAAGTAGTATTTACTGATATAACATTCTTAGTAAGTTCTGAAATATCAGGAATTTTTTTCTGAATCCAACTTAACATTTTAGATAAATGTTTTTTCATCTTATTATTACTATTGATAAAATGTTTATTATTAATAAACTGTTTAAAATATTCTCTTCCTTGATTAACTGCAAATTTTTGTTCTACTACATATATTGTAAAATGTTCAATATATTCTGAAAAATAATCATTTATTGAAAACGAACTAACCATAAAATTTTCTCTTTTCTATATTATTCAAATAATTAGAAATTATCCTTTATTAAAATTTATAGTATTTTAAATCTTATTCCTAAGGTATTCCTAATAAATACAAATTTCTACTATTTTTTCCTACTTCTAATAAATTTTTTTGAAATTTACTATAATCTTAATTTCATGTTCTAGTAATTTTCACTAATTTATCTGTTTCTTTATACTCTAATAACTTTTCCTTATATCTATCATATATAAAACAAAACCATTGATATGACACATTTCCTTCTTCTGTATTAAATTGATATTTATCTTGTTCCACTAGTTCAAACATAACATCCTTTCTTTCTTCTGGTGAAGGATGTTGTCCATAAAATGGTTCCTTATCATACAAAACATATGCTGTATAATATATCATTTCAAATATATCCATATACATCATAGGTGCAAGATAAGCATATTCTTCCATCTTAAGATTTTGACTAGATTGTTTAGATTGCTCTATAGTCAAATGAAGTAAAATATCATATCCTATTTTATCTGCATTAAATTCTGCTTCTTTTAGATGTTCTTCCCAATAAATACGATTTGTATTCACTTGATAAATATGAGCAACTTCATGTCCTACTGTAAACACTAACATCGCCCAGTGGCAATCTGCTGCTAAATTCTGTATTTGACAATCTATGGCAACTTTATTCATTACAGAAGTTTTACTAGCTTCATTTGGCAATTCTCCCATCAATGCTACTTCATTTAACAAATAAAGTAAATCTTTAAAAAATACCTCTTCCTTATTATTTTCATATTCTTTTGCCCATTTAAATATAGTTAACATAATTCCAAGCAATACAGACTCAAGAAGTTGGTCTACATGAATAAACATAGGAAAATTTTCATCTACATAAGCATAACTATTAATACTATTCTGAAAATTATGATTCACCTCTATTTTTCCTATATCCCAATCATACCATTTCATAAAACCATATCTAACTAATTGTAATACTTCTTCAAAATAAGGTTCATCTACGATATATTTTTCATATTCTTCTCTTGTTACCTTCGGAAAAAATTTCAACATATGATATTCTGCTAAATCTATTCGTCGCCGATTTACTCCAGCATTACGAATCATACGATATGGTCCTTGTTTTTCTTGTATTGCAGGAGCAATATAATACTCAAGTAGTGACATTACCCATCTCCTATTCTGGTAAATTTATTACTGCAAATGGCTCCAATTCCTTTCGAATTTTTTTCCACAATGGAAGTACTATATCATTATAATAAAAGCGAATTATATCAGCTTCTTTAATCATAATCTTTTTATTTGAGTTCTTTTCCTTATATAATTCTGATAACAAATGATTAGCAACTTCAAATGTATCTAACAAATTTTCTTTTTTACTTGAAAATGCACATATCTTATAATCATTATTTAATTTTTCAAAAAGTATTTGTAATACTAGATAAAATCTAACATCTCTTGGCAAATATTTTGCATATATTCCATCAAAATTCTGACATTCATCTCTATCTAATAAAAAATACACCGTTGTAATTGCAACTATTATACAATGAGGAATTAATTCTGCTTTATTATTTAAAAATTGTTTACTATAGAATAAAATTTTTGTACTAACACTCTCTAACAAATTAGAAATTGCAATAGCATCAGCATCCATTTCTAACACTTGATATAACTGTGAATCTAACGAACATTGATTTCTTTGAGCATAAAGTTCTGTCAAACCAAATCGTTCTTGAAGATATCGAATATGCCCTCCTACATGATGCCCTAGTTCATGAAACATCAAAAATTCCATTCCAAATAATGTGATAAGTTCTGCTACTTTTCCTCGTTCAGGATTATCTGGTCCAGCATAAAACGCAATGTGCTTATACAAACTATTATACTGACAAATTTCTGGCTCTATAAACTTATCAATTCTATATATTCCAATAAAAGGTTCTTCATAACCTACATCTGAAAGTAATTCTTCTCTCCCCATAATAAGTAAACTATGATGGTATAATTGCATAACACAACCAATAGGAATATTAATTAACTCATTGTGCTACTTAAATTTTTAAACTTTATGGCTAAAAAAAGTCCAAAAAGTCCCTAGATCATTCGAATAGATTTTTAAAAAATTAGTTGTTTTATTTGACCTAATTCGAACATGTTTCCAAACAATAATTGCAGTACCATGCATAGGTTATGTGCTAAGATTTTATTTACTAATCGAGTACATAATCCAGAAAAACTTTTCGCACGGACTTGTTGACTATGGAGTTGTTCTCTTAATTGAGAAAATACTGTTTCTATTCTTCGTCGAAAACGAAACACCAGTTGTCGCATAGAGTTTTCCATATCTTCTTTACTATTGGAACGTTTTAAAGATACCAAATCAATGTTTTGTTTTTGTAACTCTTCTTTTAACGATTGACTCACATATCCTTTATCTCCAAGAATGACAGAACCAGAATAGGAGTTTACCATATCTTGTAGGGCTTTTCGATCATCTGTAGAAGCTGGAGTCAATACAAACGTAGTGAGGAAACCTTCTAAAGTGACAAGAGCATGTACCTTATAGCCAAAATAAATTTCTTTTTTAGAGGCACAATACCCATAATCAGCCCCATGCCCACGAAAGGAATGACAATAGGGAGCACGTCCAAAAGTACAAACAGGTAAAGGAAAACTATCTACAATAACATAGCGACTGCTCGGTATCGAACATAAACGAAGAAGTTTTTCTCGTAATAATTCGGTGACAGAAAGAAGTGCCCTACGAGTTCGGTTAAACCGACTGCGACTACCAAGTGTTGGAAAAAGGTGTAGATAATTTCTTTTTACAAAAGAAAACCAAGCTTTTTCAGAATCTATGCCAACCAGTTCTCCACAAATACTGATGGTAATAATTTCAGAATCAGAAAGCTTTGCTTGTTCCACATTTCGTCTGTGAGTGACGGAAGTAGGAGCATATGCCTGATATAAATCATCAATGAAAACAAAAACAACTAAAATAAAATCTTCCAAGTTTTGTATTGTTGTGGTATAATTAGTTTGGAACTTCAACATAACAATGCCTCCTTTCTTGGATACCCTACCAATAGGATAGCATAGTTTGTTGAAGTTCGTCTATTTTATTTTTAACTAGCACAACAGGTTAATTATAGATTTACCACAAAACTCGTATGCCACTGCATTAAAACTAGTATTATTAGAAAACAATACTTGAAATTTAAATTTACTATTAGAAAGATAAGCAACATTTTCACATTCATCTTTCAAAGCAGATAACATATTATATGGACCAAATTCTTCAAGGTTTAATAATTCTCCAAATTGTATCATATTCTTTAATCTTTCGTCATATTCTAAAACGTTTTCTTATATATCTAAATTACTTATAAATTCCTCTAATTGCTTCTAAAGCAAGTTCTTTAAAAGTTTCCTCAGATATTGGGTAATTTATTTCAATAGTACAAGATTTATTTTCATTACTTACAATAATCTTTCCGTTTGTTTTTGTTGTTTTTGGTATTTTTTTCTCTTTCAATTTATTACTAATAGAAAGTACCACATATTTTAATGTATCATAAACTAAATTCCACTTAATATTTTGTGCACATTCCATAATAACTATAATAAATTCTTCTGGAATAAACCCCATAGTTACAAGCTTATCAACAGAAATATCTTCATTTGACAATGCTCTTATCTCTTCTTTTTCTAAAATATCTGTCTGTACATATACTTCCAACATCATGTCATCTCCCACAAAAATATTTTATATTTCTTTCTTAAGTTAATTCTATATATTAGAAATTATACCATATTATATATATTTTTTAAAGTATTTTAAGAAATATTTGTTAGATTTTAGTTTATATTTATCAATATCAATTAAATTGGTTCTTCCGCATATTGACGTATTTTATCTAAATCATGTTCTGAAAGGCTGATATATGTTGAAAGTTTAACCCCCCCTTTTTTTTTAACTAACGTGAGTTCGATAAAAATAAAAGTTCCATAAATGTATTTTTTTGATATAATA
>CALAEX010000201.1 GCA_937891165.1 uncultured Lachnospiraceae bacterium
GTATAGAACAGATGAATTTATTATGTTAAAGAAAAGGTTGGTAGAGTAATAATTTTCAAGTCGTAGAAATAGAAAAATAAGAATTTGATTTTTATTTGGATTCAAAATTTTCTAATATGAACAGGAGAAGGATATGATAGAAAAGTTCACATATATTTCAGCAGAAAAAGCAAAAAAACTTTTGGAACAGGCTAAAACAATGGATTATACTAAAAGTGGTACAGATTGTCGTGTTTCATTTGTAGATGATTATGCAATATTGAAATCAAAACGAATTAAACTTAGGAATGTAACAACATACGATGAGAATCTTGAATTTTTTGATGAGTTGATAGATTCTCTTATCGAGCTCCAGCAGCAGGGAGTTGGTGTTATACCTATACTTGGGTATTGTTATGAACCAGATACTCATGATGGAGAAGGATATATTATTCAACCTGTTGCAAAGGGTGCTGAATTGTATGATGATATAATTATGAAGCCTTTGTATGTGTATGGACAGGGAAATGAGATAAGTGCAGATTGTGTTACATATGTAGTTACACGAACAAAGACTATATCAGAGATTCCACAGGAACATTTTGATAAGTTTGTACATGATATCATGGCAATATCTGAGAGAGATATTTTGATAGATTTCTTTGGTAAAAGTAACTTCTTTTATGATAGCGAATTTGGATTTCAGTTTATTGATTTAAATGCTCATAATGATTACAAGTATGGATTGATAGATTATAAATATCCTGTAAAAGAAATTGCAACAATATTTGCGTTTACACCTTGTCATTATTCAAATAAATCAAAATATTTGAATAATATTGCTTTGTGTGACGAAGCACTTTCTATTTTTTCTAAAGAAGCACTTTCTCAGATAGCAGGGTGGAACAAGATTATCTTTGAAAAGTGCAAAGTTGCATTAGGGAATAATGGTATTTCTGAAGAAGTAGTCGAACCGATACTTGAAAAACTTAAAATATTTTGTTAATGGAAGTGTGTATGCTGATAAATGTAATTTGCTATACGAAAAAGAACATAGTTTGTAAAATGATACAAATTCCAAGTTATAGAGGTGTTGTGATGATTGGAACTATTGTGAAAGTGATAGTTGATAGACCATTAGGAAGTTACCACCCTAAGTATAAGGATATGTTTTATCCTATAAATTATGGATTTATTGAAGGAGTAATTGCACCAGATGGAGAAGAACAAGATGCCTATATTTTAGGTGTAGATGTTCCTGTAAAAGAATTTGTAGGAAAAATAATAGCCATCATTCATAGAGAAGATGATGTGGAAGAAAAATGGGTTGTTGTACCTGAACATACTGATTTTACTAAAGAGGAAATCATAGAACAAGTTAGATTTCAAGAAAAATATTTTAAATCAGAAATTAGAATGTAAAAAGATAAAAAATTTTACAGGAGGTAAAAGTATTGAAAACAAAAATGATAATACCTATTATAATTACAGTTATTATTGTAGTGTATTGTGTTGCTTACTTTGGTATTTCTATGTTGCTATTTCGTGGTTTATGGCAATTCTTTTTGGGAATTGTACCACTTGTTTTAGCAGTAGTTATGGTAAAGGTTTGTATGGAAAGAGTCCATGAGATAAGGAATGGTGAGGAAGATGATATTAGTAAATACTGATTATATTAGTGGAAAAGAATTAGAAATGTTAGGGCTTGTGAAGGGAAGTACCATTCAATCCAAGCATTTGGGAAAGGATATTACACAGAGTCTTAAAACTTTAGTTGGTGGAGAATTGAAAGCCTATAATGAGATGATGAATGAAGCAAGAGCGATTGCTACGAAACGAATGGTAAGTGAAGCAGAAGGAATGGGTGCAGATGCGATAGTGAATGTTCGTTATGCTTCGGCTGCTGTAATGCAAGGAGCTGCAGAAGTGATTGTATATGGTACTGCTGTGAAATTTGTTCAGAAATAGTATAAGGTTTGCTTAAAATAGAATAGAAATATCTTCTAACCATTGTAACCTATTTATTACAGTGGTTTTTCTTATGTCCAAAAGTGGAGAGGAAAAAGTGGGAAGCAAAACCTTTGGACATAATGTCCAGAAGTGGAGAGCCAAAAGGGAAAGAAGAACCTTTGGACATAATGTCCAAAAGTGGAGAGCCAAAAAGAGAAAGCAAACCTTTGGACATAATGTCCAAAAGTGAAGTGTCAAAAAAGGAAAGCAAAACCTTTGGACATAATGTCCAAAAGTGGAGAGCCAAAAAGAGAAAGCAAACCTTTGGACATAATGTCCAGAAGAGGGGGTGATAAAAGAGAAACAAACCTTTTGGACATAATGTCCAAAAGTGAAGTGTCAAAAAAAAGAAAGAAACCTTTGGACATAATGTCCAGAAGTGGGGTGATAAAAGAGAAACAAACCTTTTGGACATAATGTCTAGAAGTGGAGTGTTAAAAGAGAAATAAAACTTTTGGACATTGTGTCCAGAAGTGAGGAAAGAGCTTGGAAATGTGATAGAAAGTTTCTGAGCTTTTTCTTTTATCAAATAAAAATTGGAAAGGAAAGAAGGAAAAAGTATGGAGTTTTTTGCATTGGCGATTTCTACGTTAACTACAATAATCACAGTACTTGGAGCAGGAGTAGGTGTTTGGGGGATTGTCAATTTATTGGAAGGCTATGGTGGTGAAAATCCACAAGCAAGGTCACAGGGTATCAAGCAATTAGTAGCTGGTGGAGGTATTGTAGTGATTGCACAGACCGTTATTTCTCAATTAGCCACATTGTTTTAGCGTATGGGAACGATAGTAGACAAAATCACGGAGTTCCTCAAAGAGATGTTACAGGGGTGGGTGCTGACCAATCTGAATGCTTTATTTACGGATG
>CALAEX010000202.1 GCA_937891165.1 uncultured Lachnospiraceae bacterium
ATCCATAAATGTATTCTCCTTTGATAGATATTTTTTTTGGCGACTTTATTATATCAAAAAAATACATTTATGGAACTTTTATTTTTATCGAACTCACGTTATATTACATCAAAAACACCCTGCTCTATTTAACTAAATCAAATAGAACAGGGCGTTTTATTTACCTATAAATTATTTTAGTTATCCAAAAAACGCATTTTATTTTCTGTTTTCTTTTTTTCAATATTCACTTTTAGTTCTTCTTTTTTATACAGACTTTCAAATTGAGATGACATCGTACCTTTACATTCTTTACAGAATCTTCCAGTTAGGATTTTCTTTCCACATTTTTCACAGTTTAATGCAATATCAGAATCCTCACTGAACGTCAGACGTTCTTCTTTCAACCATTTACGAATTTGAGATACACTAATTTCCATTTCTTCTGCTACTTCATGTATACTACATCTTGGATGGTCATAAATATATTTTTTTACATCCTCAAATTTTTCCTCCACTGCCTTAGCACATTCTGGACAAATAGATGACCCAATAAAATTAAACATTCGTCCACATGATTTACAATTTCTAACGTCCATAAAATCCTCCTATATTTCACTCATCCTAACTGCTCTCCTGCACAAACACTTAAAAATGCTACTTTTTGTACTCCTTGCTTTTTTAACACTTTGGCACATTCTGTCAATGTACTGCCTGTTGTACTGACATCATCAATAAGCAATACGGATTTTGGTATACCTTTCTTTGTTTCTTCCTTATCCACACAAAAAACATTTTCTATATTCTTTTTTCGTTCTTTCCGATTCAAATTCTTTTGGTCTTTTGTTTTTCGTTTCTTTTTTAATAAAAGCCGAATCGGAATCTGTATTTCATTACTTAAATCCCTTGCCAATAATTCTGCTTGGTTAAATCCACGTTTACGAAATTTTGAAGGATGTAATGGCACTGGTACAAGACAATCTGGTACTACTTCTCGAATATAATCTTTTTGCGTTTTCTTCATCTGTAAAGCGAAAAAATGAACAAACTCTCTTGTTCCTTCTTGTTTCATCTGGTATAACGCCCTCTGCACTGCTCCACGATAATAAAAAACACTTCTACCAAAATCCCAGCCTCTATCTTTTAATATACACTCTTTACAATATTCCTGTTCCTCTGAGGCTAGTGGCATTCCACATTTTTTACAAAGTGGTTCTACAATAAATTCTAATTTTTCTATACAACTCGGATGAAACATTACACCTTTTGGTACAACAATCTGATTACAAATCGGACATCGTACTGGAAATATCCATTCTATCATCTAGGTCCTTTCTGACCATCTCTCCTATCCTTTAGAACAATTTTTCTGGATACTCTCCATTTTCATATAATTCACGGAATGCACGAACTACTTTATCCTTATCCTCTTTGTATGTAACACCAAACCAACGGTCTTTACTTGTAAGTACCGTTACTTCTGCTCTGTCTTCTTTTAATAAAGTTCCTACTACTTCAGGAAGTAAATATTCTGCCTTTGTTTCATTTCCCTTAATACCATCAAGAAACTGTGCAAATTTTTCATTTAAAGCATCTAAGAAACCTGGAGTAAATCCCCAAAGATTCATAGAAACGATTGTATCTAAAGGAAGTTCTACCGCTTCTCTTGCACTATTCTCTGCTGTTACTTTATCTCCTGCTCTCTCAATAGCAAAATGTTCTTCTACATGAGTCAATTTATTATTCTCATCTACTAAACAAACTCCTCTTGTTACCTGACCATTTTCACTTAATGTATTTTCCATCTTAAAACCAACCATAGTAAAATACATCTTCCCAGAATCCATAGGTACATTAGCAAGAAAATCATGAATTTTTACAAATGCTTCTTTTCCATAATAATCGTCTGCATTGATAACAGCAAATGGCTCTTTTACTGTACCAAGACAGCTTAAAATCGCGTGACCTGTACCCCATGGTTTTGTTCTGCCTTCTGGAACAGAAAAACCTTCTGGTAAATTATCTAATTCTTGGAATACATATTCTACTTCTACCTGTTCTGCTACGGATGGTTTAATAATTTTCTTAAATTCTTCTTCCAAATCTTTTCTTGTAATAAACACAACTTTATCAAAACCAGCAGCAATTGCATCATAGATGGAATATTCCATAATAATTTCACCACTAACACCCACATGCTCTAACTGCTTAATTCCACCACCATAACGGCTTCCCATACCTGCTGCCATAATAACTAATGCTGTTTTATTCATATACCAAACTCCTCTCTAAATGAAAAATTATAAGTAAAAAGCAAAAGAAACTTTATCTATCCATTTTGCTCTCCTATATAGTTTACCACATTTTTCGCCTTGTTACCACTAAAAAATGTTATCTTTCCTAATTAATCTCTCGAATTGCCTTTTCTAATCCAGAATATCGCTTCATTTCCATCTCATTTTGAATCATTTTTTGTATTGTTTCAGGACTTCCGATAATAGTAACACATTGTTTTGCTCTCGTTACTCCCGTATAAAGTACATTTCGATTCAATAACAATCTTGGTCCACTCAATAACGGAATAACTACAGCTGGATATTCGCTTCCTTGAGATTTATGAATTGTAATGGCATATGCCAATACTAACTCATCCAACTGTCCAAAAGGATATTCTACGATACGCCCTTCTTCAAATTCTACAACCACAAGCTCTACAAATAAATTGATTTCTTTAATAATTCCACAATCTCCATTAAAAACACCAGTCCCTTTTTCTATTGCCATTCCATACGGACTACGAATTTCCCATTCTAATTGGTAATTATTTTTAATCTGCATTACTTTATCACCTTCACGAAACTTTCTTCCATTAGAAAGTTCCTTTTCTCTTTTCCCATTACCAGGAGGATTTAGTGCTTCTTGCAAGGCAATATTTAAGTTTTCTGCCCCTAGTTCTCCTGCTTTCATTGGTGTTAATACTTGCACTTCATAAGGAGAAACATTTACATAATCTGCAATCTTTTTTTGTACTAAATAAATAATGGATGGAATAATAACACTACTGTCATTTCGATTTAGAAAAAAGAAATCTTTATTATGATTATCTAAAGAAATAGATTGTCCTGCATTGATTTTATGGGCATTTAAAATAATTTTACTTTCCGCAGACTGCCTAAAAATACGTGCTAACTTAACAACAGAAAACTGCTCAGAAGCAATCATATCCTTTAATACATTTCCTGCACCCACACTTGGTAGCTGATTGACATCTCCAACAAAAATAACTCTTGTTCCTATCATAATCGCTTTTAATAAAGCGTGCATAAGAAAAAGGTCTACCATAGACATTTCATCTACAATAATGACATCACATTCTAATGGATTACTTTCATTTCTTGCAAAATCTAATCCACCACTTTTTTCTTCTGGATTCTTTGTCAATTCCAACATACGATGAATCGTTCTTGCTTCCATCCCTGTCGTTTCTGACATTCTCTTCGCAGCTCTGCCTGTTGGTGCAGCTAATAACACTTCCATACCCTCGGATTCAAAAAAGCGAATCATTGTATTAATGGTAGTTGTCTTTCCCGTTCCAGGGCCTCCTGTTAAAATAAACACTCCATTTTGTACTGCCTCAGAAACTGCTTTTCGTTGTAATGCATCCAACTCCATTTTAATATCTTTTTCGAATTTCTGAAGTCGCTTCTCTATCAAACGCTCTGCAATCTCATAATGACAATTTAAATCACAAAGCATTCGTGCTACATCCAATTCTAAATAATAATAACTAGCAATATATACTTGTTTTTGATTTTCCTGTTCTTTTAATACAATACTTCTCTCCAAGGCAAGTTGCATCAATTGTCGTTCCATACTTTCTTGTGACACTTGAATAATTTCAGAAGCTTTCTGATATACTTCTTGTTCAGGTAAATATACATGACCATTAGAAACAGCTTGTGTCATAACATAATATAAGGCAGCTTTCACACGATAGTCATCATCTTCTGAGATTCCAGCCTGTAATGCAATTTCATCTGCAATCTTAAATCCAACACCATCAATATCTTCTGCCAAACGATAGGGGTTTGTTTGTAAAATTTGATACATTCTCTCCCCATAGTACTGATAAATTTTTACTGCTAATTGATTAGAGATTCCATATTTTTGAAGAAAAATCATGGCATGACGCATCTCTCTTTTTTCTTCAAACTGACGATAAATCTCCCCTGCAATACGCTCACTAATACCTTTAATTTCTACTAATCGTTCTGGTTCTTCTTCGATAATCCGAAACGTATCCTCTTTAAATTTTTTTACAATACGAGCTGCTAAAGCTTTTCCTACTCCCTTAATTGCACCTGAAGCTAAATAACGCTCCATTGCCTGTCCATCTTTTGGTTCTACTGCTTGATAAGAAGTTACTTTCAATTGTTCTCCATACTTTGGATTTACTATCATTTCACCTTCTACTTGCAAATATTCGCCTTCTTCTACATGAACAAATGTCCCTACACAATAAAATTCCTCTTCTTCTGAAGTTATGACTAGCACTGTATATCCATTGCTCCCTCGATATACAATTCTCTCTACATATCCTTCCGCAACCAAAAAATTCCTCCTTTATAAAGAATGAGGCAATCAATAAATAGATAAAAACCTTGTTTTATTTACCGACTACCCCATCACCGTTTATTATTTAGTTTCGTTTCATAGACTCATATAACATTTGAGCAATTCCTAAATTAGAATGTTCTGTAATGATTTCTGCATAAGACTGTGTCATTGTATCGCCAAAGTATTTCATATAATCCCCTTGACTGTCCTCATCTTCTAACATAGCACTTTTGGTCTGTTTAATTACTTGTTCTACAAAATAATTTTCAAAAGACTTACAAGCTTCCATCAATTCTTCATCTGTTGCTGTTCCTTGTTCTAAATTACTCAAAGAAGAAGAAAGCTTATTTGTACGAGCTGTGGATGCCGATGTCATATTCTGCTGTAAGAAAAACGAATTTGTATCCATTGAAATCGCCATTACTTTATCCTCCTACTTATGAGCGTAAATTATTTGCCTGCTGTAACATTTGGTCAGCAGCATTGATTACTTTTGAATTCATTTCATATGCTCTTTGTGCTACAATTAAATTTACCATTTCATCTACTGTTTGTACATTAGAAGCCTCTAAATACTTAGAAAGCACTCTTGACTGCTTTAACTGTGTATTTTCGGATTCTAAAATTGGTTCACCAGAAGCACCAGTAGAAGATAAATAACTACCAGATAATTTTAATAATCCAGATGGATTACTAAATTGTACTACACCAAGGCGTGCTCCTAAATCAGTTTGTGAACCGTCCAATTCTAAATACCAAAAACGTCCATCCTCATCAATTAAAAACTTAGACGTTTGTTTATCCGAATCAAATACAATTTGTTCTCCACTATCACTTAATACAGGATATCCATCCGCAGTACACAAAGTAGGACCTTCCACACCCATAGATACATTAAAAGCACCATTTCTTGTATATGCAACAGAACCATCTGGCATCTGTACCTGAAAGAATCCATCTCCTTCCAAAGCAAAATCAAATGGATTTTCGGTAGAATTTAAATTTCCTTGTGTATAACGAGAAGTAATAGAAGCAGTACGCACCCCTGCACCTACCTGTCCAATGACTGGTTTTGGATTTCCATTGTTATCTGTTGTCTTTGTCTGAAGTTTTGAATACAATAACGTTTTAAATTCTACGGTTTCTTTTTTGTATCCCACTGTATTGACATTAGATAAGTTATTCGATATTGTATCTACTGCATCTTGCTGTGCTATCATACCTGACGCACCAGTCCATAATGCTCGTATCATGCTATTTCACCATACCTTTCTATACTCTACCAACAGAATTTACTGCTTGGTCTAGTGTTGTATCCATTGCTTTTAGAACCTTTTGATTTGCTTCGTATGCTCTTGTAATAGCAATCATCTGTGTCATTTCTTTTACTACATTAACATTGGACTGCTCTAAAAAGCCTTGCAAAACTTGACCTTCTACTTCTATTTCTGTCGCTCCTGCTACTGGTTCATACATCGTATCTGCATATTTTTTCAGATAATTATAATCTTCAAAATCTACTAACGCTAACTGGTCTACTAATTCCCCATTTGCATACACAAAACCTTGTTGGTCAAATACTACTTCTGCATCTGTAGGAACAAGTAAATCTCCTGCTTGGCTTTGCAAACGATTGCCATCTGCATCTGTTACATAACCTTCTTGTGTCACAGTAAAATTACCGGCTCTTGTATAGCGAATATGGTCATTTCCTGCCATATCCGTTACTCTCATTTTAAAGAAACCTGAACCATCTAAGGCTAAATCATACGTATTTCCTGTAGAACGTACTGAGCCTTGCGTATGGTTCGTATAGACTTCTCCCACTTTCACACCAAGTGTCATAGAGCCAATCTTTTCATCTTTATTTACAGAGTAATCCCTTACCTTAATTGCCAGCATATTATCAAATGACTGGCTGGTTACGCCCTCCTGCTTGTAACCCGTAGTGGCGGAGTTTGCAATATTATTTGCAATTACGTCCAAACGTTTTTGCTCCGTATACATCCCCGTCCATGCCGTATAAAGTCCTCTTACCATAGCTTCTCCTATCTTCCGTTACGCATTTTTATAATAATCCTATCCTTTTTTATTTATAGTAATAAATAAAAAGCATAGGATTATTATGTCTGTTATATATATCGGCTTATTTTACTTTCCACTTAAGAACTCTACATATTTTCCTGTACCAACAGCAACAGCAGATAATGGGTCTTCTGCGGTCATTGTTGTAATACCTGTTTTTTCTTCAATCAATTCTTCTAATCCATACAATAAGCAACCACCACCTGTTAATACAATACCTCTATCTGCAATATCTGCTGCCAATTCTGGTGGAGTCTTTTCCAATACACTGTGTACTGCTTCTACAATCTGAGAAGTTGTTTCTTTTAATGCTTCTTCGGTTTCTTCCGAAGTAACAGAAATCGTCTTTGGAAGACCTGTAATTAAATTACGACCTTTTACATCTAAGGAAATAGATTCTGGTCTTCTATACGCAGAACCAATACGAATTTTAATATCTTCTGCGGTACGCTCACCAATTAACAAATTATGCTTCTTTCTCATATAGCGAACTAAAGCTTCGTCAAAATCATCTCCTGCAATCTTAATGGATGTACTAACAACTGTACCACCTAAAGAAATAACTGCGATATCTGTTGTACCACCACCAATATCTACAATCATATTTCCACAAGGTCTTGCAATATCAATACCAGCACCAATCGCAGCAGCAATTGGTTCTTCAATAATAGCTACTTCTCTTGCACCTGCCTGATACGTAGCATCTTCTACCGCTTTCTTTTCTACTTCTGTAACACCACTTGGTACACAAACACTAATACGAGGCTTTCTAAAACGCTGTCTGCCTACTGCTTTTTGAATAAAATATTTCAACATTTTTTCTGTAACCGTATAATCTGAAATAACACCTTGACGAAGTGGACGAACTGCAATAATGTTACCTGGAGTACGACCAAGCATCAATCTAGCTTCCTCTCCAATTGCTTTAATTTTATTTGTATCGCGGTCAAATGCTACAACCGAAGGCTCTTTTAGTACAACACCCTTTCCTTTTATATAAACAAGTACACTTGCTGTACCTAAATCAATTCCAATATCACTACTAAACATACTTTACTCCTTTCTAAAACCAGACCTATTTCTATCTCAACAAAACCTTTTATTTTATGTTCCTTCTAACGTAAACAACGGAAAAATTCATCTCATTTCCTTGTGAACACAGGATAGTTGTATTATATACTCATTCCCTCAATATTTCAAAGGAATTTTTCACTTTTTCTCTATTATTATAGGTAATTCACAAAGACCAGACTACAATATACAACATATCTCGACATTCTGACGAAAAAAATACAATATGCCATAGATTTGACAAGGCATTTCATTACACTTAGTAAAACCTTCTTGTATTTTTATATCTAAATTTCAGTAAAGAAAGGAATCATCTATGAATATGAATTCAAATGACAAAAATTATATCTTCGGAAAGGTTGCTGCATTATGTGGATTGCGAATTTCTCTTTATATTACGTTAGTTCTTTTAATTATATCTTTTCTAGGACTTATCTTTATGGGATATCGTACCGCTTCCCCATTTTATATCCTTATTTTTGGGGCAATTCTTCCCGAATGGATACAAATGGTAGTATTTCCTGAATCAGAGAAAAAAAGAGAAAACAAACTTCCATTTCCTCTCTTTTGCCAAAAATATCACTATACTATAAAATATCATAAGTCAATGAATCTTTCTTGTTTCGTTTTATTTTTAATGCTAGGAGCTTGGCATATTTCTTATATCAATAGTACTTCTTTGCCTACTATTGTAACCTCACTGCCTGCTTTGATTGCTATTCTAAATCTTGCTACTCGTTTGCTTACTACGATTGCTTATCAAATTTATTTTACTTATTTTCCTTTAAAAGCGATGAAATAATCATTTCATACTCCTCATTTGTTAATATCCTATGATTGTCTACACAAGCCAGATACAAAGCTCGAATCACTTGTTTTCTGGCTTTTTCTGTAGGAAATTTTTCTTTTAATTCTGGTCGTTTTTCTTCTATCCAATCTAAAAATTCCTCCATTTGTTCGGGTACTATTTGCTCAATTTGCTCCCGTAATAGCCCTGCAATGGTAGGACTTGCCCCAGATGTAGAAATACCTATCGAACATTTTCCTTTTGTAATTAAAGATGGAAAATAAAAATCACAAAGTTCTGGCTCATCCACTACATTGACTAAAATTCCCTTTTCCCTACACCGATGGGCAATCCTACGCTTTTCCTCTTTCTCCTCTAGTGCTACAATAATAAAAAAAGGTGTTGGTTCTAAATCCTCTTCTAAAAAAGAATGCCATTTCACACCTAATGTCCCCTCTGCTTCTAACTCTTTGATTTCTGATAACACATTAGCAGAAATCACTTCTAATTTTACTCTAAAGGGAAGTAATTTTCTGATTTTAAAAAGTGCTGATTTTCCACCACCAATAATCAACACTCTTTTTCCTTCTATATTCATAAAAAATGGAAAGTATGACATAAAAATTCTCTCTTTCATTTATTCAACTTTTGCTTTATATCCATAACTCAACTAATAGACGAAACAGCCACACTATTACGATATAAAAAAATACTGTACCCCAAACTCGGTATCTACTTGTTTTATCTTTACATCAAACGCTTGTTGCAATACTCCACTTTGATATACCTCTTTTGGCGAGCCTACTTGCAATATAGTTCCCTCCCTCATCACTACCATCACATCTGCTGTACGCATCGCAAGTGACAAATCATGCAGTACAAGCACGACTGCTTTTCCTTTTTTAGCTAATTCTTTTGCCACTTCCATTAAGCGTAACTGGTGCGAAATATCTAAAAAAGTAGTTGGTTCATCCATTAAAATCACAGGAGTATCTTGTGCCATTGCCATTGCAATATACACTTTTTGTCTTGTTCCACCTGAAAGAGAACTCATACTTTTATTGGCTAGTTCTTCGATTCCTGCCCATTGCAGTGCTTCTCTTGCCTTTTCTAAGTCCTCTTTTCGATATCTTCTTGGATAAGATAAATGCGGAAATCTCCCATGTAATACCATATTTAATACTGTAATTTCTGGCACTGTTCGATTTTGTGGCAAATAAGCAATTTCTTTTGCTAATTTTATGGAACTATATTGCTCTATTTCCTTTCCATTTACTAAAATTTTTCCACAAGAATGAGGATTCAAACGAATTAAAGCTTTTAACAATGTACTTTTTCCACATCCATTTGGTCCCACAAATACGGTAACTTTTCCTTTTTCTAAACTTACATTGATGTGATGCAATACTTCTATTCCATGATATCCCGCACATACATTATGAAATTCAATCATTGTACATGCCCTCCCTTCTTTCTTAATAGCAACCATAAAAAGAATGGAGCACCAAAAAAAGACATAAGAATTCCTACAGGTACTTCATATGGTGTAAAAAGTAAGCGAGAACAAAGATCACAAAAGGTCACAAAAGTTGCACCACAAACAGCACAAAGTGGTAATAATTTTTTACTTTCATTTCCTGTTATCTTCCGAATCGCATGAGGTACAATTAACCCAACAAATCCAAGTAATCCTGCAAAACTCACACTTGCACCCGCTAATAATGCTGCAATAGCTAAAAAAATAGTTCTCATCCATTTGACTGGAAGCCCAAGTCCTTGTGCTGTTTCCTCTCCTAATGTCATAATATCCAATTCATTACATAACGATAATATAACAAGAAAAGATATTATAATTACAATACCTGCTGGAAGTAATCGCACATAAGATACCGCAGAAAATCCACCCACTCGAAAATCTGTATTCATCATACCCACTTCTGGAATTAAGGTAGTAATTGCTTCTGAACCTGCATTTAAAAAACTATTAATTGCTACTCCTGTTAAAATCACAGTTGTCCTAGAAGCACTAACTTTTCTTGCTACTATAACAACTATCATTACTGCAACCATTGCACCAAAAAAAGACGCAATTGTAATTGCCCAACCAGTAAGTATGCCACAAGCACAGCAAATCGTAACAGCAAGTCCTGCTCCTGCATTGACTCCAATAATGCTTGGTGAAGCTAATTTATTTGCTAATACACCTTGAATCACTGCACCAGAAACTGCTAGTCCTGCTCCCGCTAATAAACAGCCAAGTGTCCTTGGCAGACGAACATACCAAAAAATAGTTTGAGCAACACCACCCTCTGTCCGATGCCATAACGCCTCCCAAATTTGAGAAATTGAAAGCCTTGCCGAACCAAAACAAATACTAAGTAATGCTACAAATGCACACAGGAAAATAGCAATACAAAGCAAAGACAACTGATTTAATTTTTTCATTTAGAAAATATCTCCTCTAATTTTTCGTAAGCTTCTGCCCAACGGTCATTTGGCTTTAAACTATATAATTGTTTATCCAAATAAATCATTCGCCCTTCTTTTACTGCACTTAAACTATTCCAAGCGGGTTGTTCCCGAAATAAACTTTCCATAAATTGTTTTGTACCTTCCTCATTATCTCCTAACTGTACAACAAAAATATAGTCAGGCTCTTGCTCTAAAATATACTCTATGCTTACATTTTCTAACAAAGATTGTTCCCTATCTGCAATATTCACGCAACCTAAATCTTCTAACATTTCTCCAAGCACTGTATCTTTATTACTCTTTGCATATACCGCAGAAGCAGAAACTCGTAAAAAAAGTACTTTGGGTGCTTCTTTTTCCTTAGCCAAACGTTCTTTACTTTTTTCAATCACAGCATTAATACGTTCTTGCTGTGCTATACCATTTATTTCATACAAATCTTTTCGTCCCGTAATCTGTGTACAAATATCCAATATCCTTAAATAATCCTCAAAACTAGACACTTCAAAATAAGCAGTTGGAATGTTAGAAGCTTCCAACGTATCTTGCCATTCTAAATGGATTCTAGTTCCTGCACTTGCCATAATAAAATCTGGATTTGATTCAAACACTTTTTCTAAACTTGCTTTCTTTGTACTTCCAATATTGATAGTTGTTTCTGGTAACTCCATGCCAAACTCGTCCCATGCATCATCCGCTGTACCAACAACCGTACCACCTGCCAATGACCACATATGAGCAAAACTACCAAGTAATGCTGTCACTCTTTCTGGATTAATAGGAACTGTCACTTCTCGCCCAAGGTCATCCGTAAAAGTTACTTCGGATATTTCCTTCCCTATCGTTGAACTAACTTCTTTTCCTGTTTCTTGTTGGCATCCAATCCATAGTAATAAACTACCTAATATTGCTACTACTACTAATTTTCTCATTTTAAGCTCTCCATTCTTAGTATTATAAATTCTTTCTACTATACTACAAACTATAAATAAAATGCAATAGTTAATTTTACTTTTCTTTTATAGCATTTGGATGCATCTGTATAATATGTAATAAGTCCTCCATTTGAGAACTAACCACACGACTGCGATTATAACAAAAATAAAAAAAGCGTTTTGTAGAAATCCCTTCTACTGGAATTCTAAAAATTTCTCCTTTTGCTATATACTCACAAACACATCGTTCTGAAATAAATCCAAGACCTAAACTATGTCGAACTGCATCTACAATAGCTTTCCCTCCATTACATTCCCAAGCTATTTTAAATGGAATATGATATCTACTCATAATGTCCTCAAATGCTGCTCTTGTTCCACTTCCCTTTTCTCTCATAATAAACCTCTGTCCTCGTAATTCCTCCATTGTTACGATTTTCTTTTGAGCAAAAGGATGTTTTTTCCCACAAACTAAACATAATGTATCTACCATTACTGGCATTGTTACAATTTCTTCTTTTGTAATAATTCCTTCCACAAAAGCAACATCTAATTCATTCCGTATCATTTTTTCTTCCAAATGTTTTGTATTCTCTACCAAAACATACGGATTAATATCTGGATAAGTTTCTCCCAAATGTTCCATCAACTCTGCCATCAATGTATTTCCAATGGTTAATGTCGCACCAATCTTTAAACATCTTTGTTGTGTGACGCTTCTCATATTTATTTCTAACTTTTCATGCGTTTCCACAATTTCCTTTGCATTATTAAAAAATATTTCTCCTGCTGTAGTAAGCTTTAATTCTCTTGGATATCTCTCAAACAACAATACTTGATATTCTTTTTCTAAATCCGAAATAATTTGACTTACTGTTGGCTGTGAAATATATAATTGCTTTGCCGCTTCACTCATTTTTTTATACTCTGCTGTTGCTATAAATGTCTTTAATTGTCGTAGTGTTGCCATATATTCTCTCTTATCCTCCTATCTTATATATAGATAAATACCTATACTTTTCTTCAAATAATACTATTTTACGCTAAAAAATGCAAGTGATATAATAATTTAATAAAACTTTTTTACCATAAAAAAACTAAAGGAGAAAAAATTATGGCATGCACAATTACAGCAGAAGAAATCAAACGAGTAAAAGGACTTGGTTTCTTGCATAACAAAGAAACAGATTGTTTTAATGGGCGTATTATTACAAAAAATGGTAAAATCACAGCAAATCAAGCAAAAATAGTTGCCGAAGCAGCAGAAAAATATGGAAATGGAGATGTCGAATTTACTACTCGTCTTACCATTGAAGTAAGAGGAATTCATTTTGACAACATTGAACCATTCCGTGAACATATTGCTCAGGCTAATTTAGAAACTGGTGGTACAGGTCCTCTTGTCCGTCCTATCGTTTCTTGTAAAGGTACTACTTGCCAATATGGTCTCTATGACACGTTTGCTTTATCTGAAAAAATCCACGAGCGTTTCTATAAAGGTTATCATACAGTAAAACTTCCTCACAAGTTTAAAATTGCAACTGGTGGATGTCCAAATAACTGCGTCAAACCTGATTTAAATGACATTGGTGTCATTGGACAAGCTATTCCTAACTTTAATAAGGAATTATGCAGAGGTTGCAAAAAATGTCAAATTGCACTTGCCTGTCCAATGAAAGCAATTGCTGTTGAAAATGGTGTTGCAGTTACTAACCAAGAAACTTGTATTCATTGTGGTCGCTGTGTTAAGAAATGTCCATTCCATGCAAATGAAAGTGCTACTTATGGGTATAAAATTACAATTGGCGGCAGATGGGGCAAAAAAGTCGCTCAAGGTCGTGCTTTAGGAAAAATCTTTACAAGTGAAGAAGAAGTTTTAGATACAATCGAAAAAGCAATTCTTTTATTCCGTGAACAAGGAATAACCGGAGAACGTTTTGCAGATACGATTCAAAGAATTGGATTTGAAGAAGTAGAAAGACAACTTCTTTCTAACGATATTTTAGAAAGAAAACAAGCTATCTTAAACGCAGAATAAAAAAACATGAAAAAATTTTTGATATAGAAATAAAAACCTCCTCCTAAAGCGTCTAATAGACAAAGGAGGTGAAAACCTGTGAATAACGAAGAATTTACAAAGCACATAGAATCTGTACGTACAAAGCTGTTTAAAACTGCCTTTCTCTATTTAGGCAGTGAATCTTTAGCACTTGATGTTGTAGATGAAGCAGTCTATAAAGCTCTTTGTGGTCGTTGGAAATTACGTCATCCAGAATTCTTTGACACTTGGATTACAAGAATTTTAATCAATGAATGTCACAACGAACTACGCCGACAAAAACGATTCTATCCTTTGGAAGAACTACCCGAAACTGCTACCGAAGAATTTGACTCATTGCCATTAAAGGAAGCAATCCGACATCTGCCAAAGGATTTAAAAGATGTTATTATCTTACGTTTCTTTACAGGATACACAGTGTCTGAAACTGCACAGACGCTACATATTCCAATTGGAACGGTTGCTACTCGCCAGCGAAAAGCATTACAGTTACTCCGATTGGAACTAGAGGAGGAGGTGTCTTCATGAATCGAATAAAAGAATATCAGGCTTTATTAAATGAATTAGACCAGCCTGTCCCTAAACTGGAAACTACATTAGAAAGAGCCTATCAAAAAAAGAAAATAAGAAATAGGATAATTCATCCTATTATTAGCTTTGCTACTTGCTTTGCCATTTTTGTCTTATTAGTTAATTTTTGTACCCCTGTTGCCTTAGCTTGTTCCCAAATCCCAATTTTAGGAGAACTTGCCGAAGCAGTTACATTTTCTAAATCCCTTTCGGACGCAGTAAAAAATGAATACGTACAGACTATTGATTTAAGTCAAACCAATGGCACTATCACAGCAAACATAGAATACTTGATTGTTGACCAAAAACAAGTCAATATATTCTACCGACTCGATTCTAAAGAATATACACAGTTAAGAACTGACCCCGAAGTTCTATCCGAAGATGGCACTCGTCATGAATCTTGTTCTTATGGTAGCAGAGAATTCAATACAAAAAATGGAGACCTTCGTACACTAAATATTGAATTTGTAGATGAGGATGTCCCAAATCAATTACGCATTAAACTTAATGTCTATGATACTGGTATTATGCCATCTGCTCCTATAACAAATACGAATGATAATATATTTGCTGATGATATATATGAAACACCAGAGTATTTAGCAGAATTTGAATTTTTATTAGAATTTGACCCAAAATTTACTGCCTCTGGAAAGTTATTCCTTGTCAATCAAACCGTAGAACTAGAAGGACAATTCATTACTATTACTAATATTGAAGTATATCCAACTCATATGAGAGTGAATATTGCAGAAGCTGTAGATAACACCGCATGGTTAAAAGAACTAAATTTCTATATTGAAATAGACTCTGGCAAAAAGTTTGAACCAGTTTCTAATGGTATTAGTGCAACAGGCTCCAAAGACTCTCCTTCTATGATATCTTACCGAGCAGAAAGCACCTACTTTTATGAAGCGGATTCTTTTAACCTTGTGATTATTGGTGCCAAATGGCTCAATAAGGATACAGAAACTATGTATTTAAATTTGGGAACTGGTGAAACAGATTTTCTTCCAGAAGAAGTAGAATTTTATTCTGCTACAAAAGAAGAAGAAGGATGGATAGTTACGTTCCGTGCTCCTTATAAAAAAACAATGTACCAAATATTTGGAAATCGTTGTTATGATAAAAATGGCACAGAATATGAAATCAATACATGGATTAGTGAACTTGATACCTCTGTGAAAGATAGTACAGTTAGTTATTACTTTGAGCAATTTCCACTCAAAAATTATCCTTATGAGGAAGTTTGGTTAAGTCCTCTCTTCTCTCATACATGGACTGCAAAAGAACCTATTATAATTCCTATCCAATAAAATAACAGGGGCTGTTGCAAAATAAAGTTAATTTTATTTTGCAACAGCCCCTATCTCTACCATAACAATCTGTTTTTTTACTTAATTTGAAGTAACAATTGCAAATTGCATTTCATTTCCATAAATTACAGAACCTATCATATTTTCGAGTACTTGAAAATATCCATTCGAGCCCATCCTTTTCTCCCATGTATCAATAGATTCTTTGATACGCAACATACAAAGAACCGCTTCTGCATAAAAATCATGAAGCTGTGTCATATCTGTTACATCAAGTGCAAAATCTGAAGTAAGAGTTTCTTTGATTTTCTCATTGGTAAATGGGTCAAATGTCATCAATAATGCTTGTTCTAATCGCTCATTTTCTTCATTTCTAAACTTATCTACTACAAATTGTTCTCCTGTATACTTTGACCGAATATCAAATAAAGCTAAGGCAATTGCCTCCTTTAAACGACGGCTATTGGATGATGGAAAACTACGATGTACTTTTAATAAATTACTCTCCATTGGAAATAACATTCTTTCATGCTGTTCCTCTTGTCCTGGTCGTATTCTTCCAAATTCTTTTTCCATAAAATTATAAATTCGTTCAAACTGGTATTGTTGCATTACTTTTCCCCTTTAATTTTATTTAATTGCTGAATAACACAAATAATCACATTTCTAAACTATTATATCAATTTAAACTGTCCCACTTGTTCATTCAACATATTAGCTTGTGCTGATAATTCTTCACTAACTGCTGATGATTCTTCTGCTGCAGCCGAATTTCCTTGAACTACAAGAGAAATTTGCTGAATTCCACTTTCAATTTCTTGCATAGCAACAAGTTGTGCTGAAGCAGATTCACTATTCTCTTTTGAAACTTGTGCTAATTTTTCTATACCTTCAATGACATCACCAAGCACTTCTTTTGTTCTAGCAGTCGTATCATTTCCTTCTTTTACTGCTTCCAAACTTTCTAAAATCAACTTTCTTGTATTTACGGCAGAACTTGCACTATCTGAAGCTAATTTACCAATCTGGTCTGCTACAACCGCAAATCCTCTACCAGCTTCGCCAGCTCTTGCTGCTTCAATGGAAGCATTTAAAGATAACAAGTTTGTCTGAGATGCAATATCTTCAATTTCTTGAATAATCTGTGCAATCTTCCTAGAAGTATCATCAATCTTTTCCATTGCTAAAATCAATTCTTCCATTTCCTTATTACTCTTTTCTGCCTGTTCAATATAACGACCTGCTTCCTGATAAGCCTTTTTCGCAGCTTCTGCCGTTACTTCTACATTAGCTGCCATTGTATCAATCGTTGCAGTCAATTCTTCAATTGCTCCTGCTTGTTCTGTAGCACCTTCTGCTAACGTCTGAGAACTATCTGCCATTTGAGAAGCCCCTGTCATTACCTGTTCGGATGCATCATTGATATTTTGTAATACATCACTCTGATGTTGCACCATATCACGTAAATTATCCAAAATAGTTTTATAATCTCCAATATACTCGTCAATACATTTAGACTTTACACGGAAATTTCCTTCTTTTAGTTCTTCCATAATATATTTCAAATCATCAATAATCAGTTTTAACGTATGACAAGTTTTACGAAATGCTTCTGCTAACTCTCCAAATTCGTCTTCACCTTTATAATTAACTGTAATATTTAAATCACCTTTTGCAATTTTACTTGCTGCCTCTTTTAATTCCTCTGCTGGTTCTACAATTGTTTTAGATACCATTTTTGTTGTCACCATACCAACAATAACACTAGATATTGCAAATAATACCATAAAAGCAAAACCAATGCTTCCCATTGTCATCGAATTTTGATACGCTTCTGTTGCATTTTGTTGTGCCGTTGTCGCTATATCCTCTAAAACAGCTTCTAAACTCTCTACTGCTGTTACATACGCATTATCATAAATTTCTAAGGCTTCCTCATTTTTACTTGCAGATACTAATTCGGTTAAATCTGTTCTAAGGCTTTTTACATTTTTTAATGCTTTTTCTAATTTATTTAGTAATTCATTATTTTCAAACGTTTCTTTTAAATTTTCAATACCACTTCCCACTTCTTCTGCATATGCAATTGCTTGCTCTACACGCTCTTTTGTTTCTTTTTCATCATCTGTAACAATTGCCCATAACATATACTTTGAAGATGCCTGCAAATCTTGACGAATTTCTAACTGCGTTGTCGAATTTACATATGGTGTTTTGTAAAAATAACTCATCTTAAAATTCATGGTCAACATTCCTACAATACCAACAATAACTGCTACTAAAAATACTATAGTTACTAAAGAAATTGCTGCTGATATTTTCTTATCTGTTCTTACCCTATGTAAGTATGCTACGAATTTTTTCATTTATTTTCTCCTTTGCCATTTTTTAATACTATTATAACTTTCTTTTAGTAAAATTGCAATTAATACTTTATATCTACCTGTATAAATATAGTTCTAAAAACAGGAAAAATTTTTAGTCAAGCAGATATTCGTAATCCGCTTCGCTACTTACTCATAATGTCTTTCTTAAAAAATAAAAAACCTCCCAAAACCAAAGTCTTGGGAGGTAATTGCCTCGTATAGCATTGTACGTTTGGATTAACGTTTTGAGAACTGTGGAGCACGTCTCGCAGCCTTTAAGCCGTACTTCTTTCTTTCTTTCATTCTTGGGTCTCTTGTTAAGAAACCAGCTTTCTTTAATGCTGGACGTAAGTCAGCATCTGCCTGTAAAAGTGCTCTAGAAATACCATGTCTAATAGCACCTGCCTGACCTGTGAAACCACCACCGCGTACAGTTGTAATAACATCATACTTCTCAGCTGTTTCAGTTAATACAAGTGGCTGACGAACGATAAGCTTTAATGTATCTAATCCGAAATATTCATCCATATCTCTCTTATTAATTGTAACCTTGCCTGTTCCAGGTACTAAATATACTCTGGCAACACTGCTCTTTCTTCTACCTGTTCCGTAGTATTTTGCCTTAGCCAATGTTTTGTCCTCCTTTCAGTGATTAGAACTTGATTTCTAATACTTCTGGTTTCTGAGCTGCATGAGCATGCTCTGGGCCAGCGTATACATGTAACTTGTTAATCATGCTTCTTCCTAAAGGTCCCTTTGGAAGCATTCCCTTCACTGCAAGCTTAATAACTTCAGCGGAATCCTTAGCCATAAGTTCTCTTAAAGTTGTTTCTCTCATTCCACCTGGATAATCAGAGTGATTGTAATAAATCTTCTGGTCCATCTTCTTACCAGTTACTTTAACCTTGCTAGCATTAACAACGATTACATAATCACCTGTATCAATGTGTGGTGTAAAAATAGGCTTATTCTTACCTCTTAAAACCTTAGCAATTTCAGATGCAAGACGACCTAATGTCTGACCTTCTGCATCAATTACATACCATTTTCTTTCAATGGTTGCTGGACTTGCCATAAAAGTCTTCATTGTGCTTCCTCCTTAAATCCTCGTCTATATGATTCCTATCTAATGATAGTCCTCATAACTTTATCTACTTGATTTCATTTCACAAAAATACACTAAATCCTACTAAAATACGATACCTCTATGATTTAGTGCCAACGTGCTACATTATATCGGAGGAATTTGTTCTTGTCAACTCAATTTTATTCTCTTTTTTGCACTTTTTTTAATTTTTTAAAATTTACATATAATTTTATCATTTATAAAATGACTTTTTATCATTTCCAACATTGTTTTATCTTTGACATCCAAGTAACACCATCTTTTGTTTTTAAATAATTAGATGGTGAAAATATTTGACCTTCTATTTGATATCCAGAAATCACTCCCTGTTCATACAAATAAGCAATTGCCTTTTTTTCTGAACTAGAACAATTTCCTAAATCTGTCACATAGGACATCCCAGAAGTTTCTGTTCCCTTTTCTTCCATTACTTGTGCTGTCAACCATAATGCTAATGCTGCTTCCGAACGAGAAATAGGCTCATTAATTTTGATTGTTTTTACATCTATTCCACAAAATAACGCTTTTACTACAAACTTAGCAAACAATGTCGTTTCATTTAATCCTTTTGCTTTTACTTCTGCTTCTACTATTTCAATCAAATCTAGTGCAAACTCAAAATATGTCACATATTCATCAGAACGATTGACAATAGGAGTTTGACCAAAAATCTCCGTTGGATACGTAAAGGCTTGTGCTAATTCACTTTCTTGTGGTATTTTAGTCACATCTATTTGTTCTTTCTCTTTTTGTACTACTACCTCATCTTTTTTCGTTTCTTTTTCTTCTGCTACCACAATTTCTACTCTTTCTATTTGTTCTTTCTTTTCTTGTACTTCCTTTGTATTTCTTTCTTCTTCCTTTACCTTATCTCTAATTCCTTTTGCTAAAATTTCCTTTGCCTTCCACTCTTTTTCTTCTATTCCTCCTACTTCTATTTCTAGATGTTCTTTCTCCTGTTTTTTTTCTTCTTTTTCATTAGGTTCAAAAACTTCTTCGGAAACCGAAATTTGTTCTATGCTTGGAGTTACCAGTAATGCCTGTCCTGCTGTTTGTTTTTCTTTTATTTCTATTTCTTCTGCTTGCTTTAATGATTCTGTTATAATTGTTGGCTCTGCTACCAGTTCTAATGCTTCTTTCTTTTCTTCAACTATAGTTTCTTCTGCAACCAATTCTAATGCTATATATTCTTCCTGTAATTCTTTAGGTAATGCAACTTCTTCTTTTGACGAAAAAAACACGCTGTTCTTTTCTTTGTCCAGCGTGTTATCTTCTGTATGACTTATTATATTGTAACTGTTACCCTCGCCAATTCCAGTAAAACGAACGATACCATATCCTGTCATACATCCTAGCATGATACAAACCATAGTTAGTAGTTTTTCCAAAAAGTTTTTTCTCATTTCAACCTCAATTCTAGAAAAATTCGCAAAGAATTTTTCCATTTATATTGTGAGGCTTCTTTATCACAAATTCAATGTTGGATATTCAATTCCTATTAACATTAAACCTTGTGCTGGTGCAGTTGGTCCTGCAACTTCCCTATTCTTGGCCTCTAAAATAGAGGATACACAATTTTCGGGCATTTCATGCATACCAATTTTAATTAATGTTCCTGCAATAATCCGAACCATGTTATAGAGAAATCCATTCCCACGAATCCGAATCGTAATCAAATGGTCTTTTTTTTCGATATCTAACGAATAAATCGTTCTTATATGGTCTTGTACTTGTGTTTTAGTTGAACAAAAACTTGTAAAACAATGCGTCCCAAGAAATTGCTTGGCAGCTCTTTTCATTGCCTCTATATCCAATTCCTTATAAACAAAATGTGTATATTTTCTATTAAATGGTTGAATAAAATCCGCATTCCAAATCTTATATTCATATGTTTTATAACTATCACAATGTCTTGGATGAAACTCTAAAGGAACTTCTCTTGAAGACTGCACTACAATATCTTCTGGTAGACTACGATTTAAGGCATAACAAATTTTTTCAGGTGGAATTCTTGTTTCGGTATCAAATACTGCTACGTTTCCCATCGCATGTACTCCAGAATCTGTCCGACTTGCACCAATGACTTCGATTTCTTCTCCCAAAAGTCTAGACAATTCTCGGTTCAGCACTTCTTCTACCGTAATCTGGTTTGGTTGATACTGCCATCCACAATACTTTGTCCCCTCATAGGCAACTACAATCATAATTCGCTTCATAACAACAACTTCCTTACTCTATTATTCAAATTTTTCCAATAACTTTACAAATTCTAAACTATCACAAAAATATTCCACTTACTCTCGTAACTCCAACTAATACAACTAAATATGCTACAAGGCACAAATATGCCATTCTATCTCGTTTTGTATACTTTAATGGCTTCATTCTCGTTCTGCCTTCTCCTCCACGATAGCATCTAGCCTCCATCGCCATAGCAAGGTCATTCGCTCGTCGAAATGCAGACACAAATAATGGTACCAATACAGGTACTAATGCTTTTGCTCTATCCAATAATTTTCCTTCTTCAAAATCTGCACCTCTTGCCTGTTGTGCTTTCATAATTTTATCTGTTTCTTCCAATAAAATAGGAATAAAACGAAGAGCAATGGACATCATCATTGAAATTTCATGCACAGGTACATGCAATTTTTTTAATGGGGATAACCCTGTTTCTAATCCATCAGTCAATTGGTTTGGTGTTGTTGTCAATGTCATCAAAGACGAACCAATAATTAAAAATACTAAACGTAATGCCATAAAAACAGCTAGTTCTATTCCTTCTACTGTAATTTTTAAAAACTTCCACTGCCATAGTATTTGACCATCTGTTAAAAATAAATTAAACGTTACTGTAAACAACATCAATACTATAATGGTTTTTAATCCACGCACAATAAAAGAAAATGGTACTTTAGAAATTTTAATCATAGTTGCTAAAAATAATCCTGCCACAATATATCCCATTAAATTATTAAATAAAAACAAGGAAATCAAAAAAGTCATTGTTCCTACTAATTTCACCCGTGGGTCTAAGCGATGTAATATTGAATTTGCTGGATAATATTGTCCTATTGTAATATCTCGTATCATCTATTTCTCCATTCTACTATAACTACTCCACAAACGAAGTAATTCCATCTTAGCTTCTTCTACTGTAGTTGCATCAGAAGATACTGGAATTCCTTGCTCTTTTAAATGGTGCATTAAATAAGTAACTTGTGGTGCAGCAAGTCCCATGCGTTCTAATTCCTTATAATGAATAAATACTTCCTTTGGTGTTCCATCAAACTGTACACTTCCATGGTCCATAACAATTAAACGGTCCACATACTTTGCTACATCTTCCATACTATGAGAAACTAAAATTACTGTAATTTTTCTCTCTTTTTGAATCTTTGCAATCTGGTCCAAAATTTCATCTCGTCCCATTGGGTCAAGACCTGCAGTTGGTTCATCTAAAATCAATACTTCTGGCTTCATTGCTAACACTCCTGCAATTGCCACTCGACGTTTTTGTCCACCTGATAACTCAAAAGGAGAAGCGTCATATAATTCATCAGATAAACCTACCGTCTTAATTGCTTCAAACGTTCTCAAATTAACTTCTAACTGAGGTAATTTCATATTTTTAGGACCAAATTCAACATCTTTTACTACCGTTGTTTCAAACAATTGATGCTCTGGATATTGAAATACCAATCCTACTTTTGTACGCAATTCTTTTTTACTAAAATCTTCATCATAAATATCTCTGCCATTATAATAAATCGTACCACTCGTTGCCTTTAATAAGCCATTCAAATGCTGAATCAAAGTAGACTTTCCAGAACCTGTATGCCCAATCAAACCAATAAATTGTCCATCTGGAATCGTTATATTAATATCCTTTAATGCATGTTTTTCATATGCTGTTCCTGCACTATAGGTATGATTTAAATGGTCAATTACAATCGCCATAGTATTCCTCAACTTTCTTGTCAATCGAATATTCATAATCTGTTTTACTACTTAACTAATATTTCTTCATAATTGCCTTCATTTCTTTTGTAAATTCTTCTATTGTAAGAATCCCATCTGGCAATGACATTCCTGCTTTCTTTAATTCCCATGCTAATTCTGTTACTTGTGGAACATCCAGACGATGTGCCTTTAATTCTTCTACTTGAGAAAATACTTCCTTTGGTGTTCCTTGCATCACAATTTTTCCACCATCCATAACAATAACTTTATCCGCATGAATGACTTCATCCATATAATGTGTAATCAATAGTACTGTTACCTTTTCTTTTTGATTTAATTCTCGCAATGTCCGAATTACTTCTTTTCTTCCACTAGGATCTAACATTGCCGTTGGTTCATCTAATACAATACACTTTGGCTTCATTGCCATAATCCCTGCAATTGCCACTCTCTGTTTTTGCCCACCTGATAACTTATTTGGAGAATGATGCCGATACTCTAACATACCAACTGCTTTTAAACTCTCCTCTACACGCTTCCAAATGTCTTCTGATGGAACTCCTAAATTTTCTGGACCAAATGCCACATCTTCCTCTACTACAGAAGCAATAATCTGATTATCTGGATTTTGAAATACCATACCAGCAGACTGTCTAACATCCCAAATATTTTCTGGCTCTGCCACACTTTTTCCAGCTACATAGAGAGTTCCTTCGGTTGGTTCTAAAATAGCATTGATTTGCTTCGCAATCGTAGACTTCCCAGAACCATTATGCCCTAAAATTGCAACAAAGTCCCCACTCTGAATGTCCATATCTACGCCATCCACCGCACGGACAATATCTTCTACATTTCCTTCTTCATCCCTACGAATATATTCAAATGCTAATTTTACTGCTTTAATCATTTCCATAAGAAAAATATCCTCTTTTCATATTCTTGTTACAAAAATCCGTGCTTAATCATAGCACACTTTTCTCCATTACACAAGAATAAAAATAAAAACTCGGTAAACTAGAGTCTACCGAGTCTTTTTATTTTCATTTTAATTTTATACTAATTCAATAACAACTTCCATAGCTGCATCGCCCTTACGCTGACCAATCTTAACAATTCTTGTGTAACCACCGTTACGACCAACATACTTAGGAGCGATTTCATTGAATAACTTATCTGTCATATCAACTTTCTTTGTATTTTTCTTCTTACCAGCAGCTTCTGTAGGAACTTCTGTTACATCATATAAGAACTTAGCCATCTGCTTTCTAGCATGAAGTCTAGAAGCGGAATCTTTCTTAATTTCCTTTTCTACTTCATCAAAAACAGTAACCTTCTTACCGTCAACAACTTCTTTTACTCTCTTGCCATTTTCGTCTTTACGAGCAACTTTAGCCTTAACAGTAACAGTTTCAAAGTTATCTTTTTCTTTAACTGCTAAAGTAATCATATGTTCAGCAATTTTGCGAATTTCTTTTGCCTTAGATTCTGTAGTAACAATCTTGCCATGATATAACAAATTTGTTACTTGATTTCTTAACAATGCTTTTCTCTGGCTGGAAGTTCTGCCAAGTTTTCTATAGCCTGCCATTGTCTTACCTCCTATGACTAATCTTCACTCGGATTTAAAGATAAACCGAGTTCTTTCAATTTTGCAAGTACTTCTTCTAAAGACTTACGACCAAGATTACGAACCTTCATCATATCTTCAGAAGTTCTATTTGTTAATTCTTCTACCGTATTGATGCCAGCTCTCTTTAAGCAATTATAAGAACGAACAGAAAGTTCTAATTCGTCAATGCTCATCTCAAGAACCTTTTCTTTTCCTTCATCTTCTTTTGCCACAATAATTTCAGCAGTTTTTGCATTTTCGGACAAGTTAATGAAAGAATCCAAATGTGCACTCAATACTTTAGCTGCAAGACTTACTGCCTCATCTGGAGCTAAAGTACCCTTTGTAAATACATCCAAAGTCAACTTATCAAAATCTGTAATCTGACCAACACGAGTGTTTTCTACTGTTAAATTTACACGCTCTACTGGTGTATAGATAGAATCTACAGCGATAGTTCCAATTGGAAGTTCATCACTCTTATTCTTATCTGCGCTAGTATATCCTCTGCCATTTGTAATAGTTAATTCCATATACAGCTTAGAATCAGCTCCACCATTTAAAGTTGCAATTACCTGATCCTTATTCACAATTTCAATATCTGAATCAGCCTTAATATCAGCTGCAGTCACTACACCTTCGCCCTCAAACTCAATATAAGCTGTTTTAGATTCGTTTGTCTCGCTTGTGTTCTTAATAGCCAGACTCTTGATGTTCATAATGATTTCTGTTACATCTTCTTTTACGCCTGGAATGCCACTAAATTCATGAACTACACCGTCAATCTTTACTTGACTAACCGCAGAACCCGGTAAAGAGGAAAGCATAATTCTTCTTAAAGAATTACCTAACGTCGTGCCGTATCCTCTTTCTAAAGGCTCTACAACAAAACGACCATATTTTTTATCTTCAGATATTTCAGCAATCTCAATTTTTGCCGGTTTAAAATCAAAATCAAACAAAGCGGACCCTCCTTTTTTGGGCAACAGTACAATATTTGCTTACAAATATTTTGAAATATTTGATTACTATATTGATTACTGGCAGCATTATATTATTTGGAATATAATTCGACGATAAGTGTTGGGTTTACAGGAACATCAATTACGTCTCTGGAAGGAATTTCAACAACCTTGCCTGTAAGGTTTTCATGGTCAGCCTCTAACCAGGATGGAACTGTTCTTCCTTCTGTTACTTCTAATACATCTTTATATCTCTGTGCACTCTTAGCTTTTTCTTTAATGGAAATAACATCTCCAGCCTTTACCTGATAGGAAGGAATGTTTACACACTTACCATTTACTAAAACGTGCTTATGACCAACAATCTGTCTAGCTTCCTTTCTTGTTCTTGCATAACCAAGACGGAAGATAACATTATCAAGTCTTAACTCAAGGAGAACTAACATATTATCACCAGTTGTTCCTTCCTTGATTTTCTTAGCTT